>JASBSA010000051.1 GCA_030149175.1 Winogradskyella sp.
AAGTTCGAGTCTTGGGTGGAGTACAATAAGCTTATGGTGTAATGGATAGCATTCAAAGCTACGGACTTTGAGGTATGGGTTCGAATCCTATTGAGCTTACAATATTAACCTGTGGTGTAATGGCAGCATTCAAGACTTTGAATCTTGAGGTAATGGTTCAAATCCATTCAGGTTATCAAAAATAGTGTCTATAGTGTAATGGCTCGCACAGGAGGTATATCCACCTAGATCAAGTTCGAAATGCTTTGCATTCATAAGCACCTATATAATTAAGTGAAGATCTGGCGATACAGGTTCGAGCCCTGTCTGTTCCGCAAATGAAATGTTCATTAAAAAAGATTCCTGCCTACGCAGGAAATGTTATCAAGCTGGTCTTGTTGGGTGTTTCGGTATGGCACTATTGCATAAGGCGATACATATATGTATTTCGTTTTTATGTTCAACTAGACTTGAAGGTTTTGACTGTTCACCAAAAAATAGTCTACGACTCTATAGGTCGTGGGTTCGATTCCCACCTTCCCCACAAAGTCATACCAATGTAAAGGGGAAGTAGTTCAGTTAGGTTAGAACAATAGATTGTTTTGTTGCCGGTTCGAGTCCGGTCGAGATGTTCAGAATCTCGTAACTCAAATGGTAGAGTAGACACTGCACAGTAAATGCAGCTTTTAGGGCAAAGGATGTCCACCAAAGCTTATCATCTTGTAAAACTGATAGACAAGTAGTCCGTCACACTACTCAACAAAAATGACAAAATAGTAGATTGTAGATTGGCTTTAATAATAACCAATTAGTGTTCAATAATAGGCAATCTTGAAAGTACCTTGAATTACTGATTTGTAATTTCAAAAGTAGTTACTGTTATGATTAAAAGTGAGAAGGCACTATCAAATCGATATGTTTTTTACTTGATGTCAATACACTGATTATGGCTGATATTGCTATGAGTAATTCCGTATAGAAGAGATGATTTGCAATCTGCTATTTTTTAAAAGTAAAAATTGAAATAAAGATAAACTTCAACTAGTGTTAAACTCGTCAATACTAGTTTGAAGCTGGCAATCCGTCCGTTACAAGTGATGCCGTTTCGCCTTAGTTGGCAAAAATGATGTTTAATAAAAAAACTAAAAACAATGTTACGAGTAAGAATTAATGCCGGAAAAGTAGGTTTGGTATTCAAAAACGGTGATTACGTTAAAGTGATTACTGAAGGTTTGCACTGGTTAGGGTTTAACCAGCGTGTACAAATGTATAGTTTGAGCACTAGTTTTACTGCACCAATAGCATTGGAAATTCTCTTAAAAGATGAGATTTTGGCTGCTATGTTAGATGTTGTAGAAGTAAAGGACGGAGAGCTAGTTTTACTTTACGAAAAAGGTAACTTTAAGAACGTCCTAACCGCTGGCCGCTATGTATTCTGGAAAGGTCTAATTGATCGTGAGCATGTACATGTAGATTTAAGCAAAATCTATATTACTGAAAATCTGGATAAGTCCCTTTTTAGCAATTATGAAGTCAATAAGTACATCAGAACGTTTGAAGTTGCTGCTTACGAAAAGGCGGTTCTTTTAGTAGATGATGTCTATACAAAAACACTAGATGGTGGTACTTACCGCTTCTGGAGAAATGATACTTCTATTAAAATTGCAAAAGCCGATTTGCGTCAGCTACAATTAGAAATTGCAGGACAAGAATTGTTGACTAAAGATAAAGCTGCTATTCGTATTAACTTTTACACACAGTACAAAGTTACCGATGTAGAAAAAGCGCTTTTGGATAACAAAGATTATGAAAAGCAATTATACATTACAATGCAGATGGTATTACGTGCTTACGTAGGTGCCTGCACACTAGATGAATTGTTAGAGCGTAAAGACAATATTGCAGAAGCGGTATTTGAAGACGTCAAAGCAAGTGCTACTAAATTAGGTGTTGGCGTTTTAAACTGCGGTATAAGAGATGTGATTTTAACTGGTGACATGAAGGACATTATGAACCAAGTTTTAATTGCGCAAAAGAAAGCACAAGCCAATGTTATTATGAGACGTGAAGAAACAGCCTCTACCCGTAGTTTGTTAAACACAGCAAAGTTGATGGAGGAGAACGATATGTTGTACAAGCTAAAGGAGATGGAGTATGTTGAAAAAATTGCCGAAAAGATTGGTGAAATCACCGTTTCAGGTAATGGAAATATGGTCACACAATTGAAAGAGATTTTCTCTGGAAAATAAGTGGTGTATAAAAAAGGCGCTAGTACTAACTAGCGCTTTTTAGTTAAAAGAAAATATCTTGCGCCAGTCTAAAGGTGTTGGCATGGGCCTCTACAATGGTTTTAATATCTGGAGAATAGCCACCACCCATACTGCACATTACAGGAATATTTAAATCTTTACATGATTGCAATACAAACCTATCGCGTTCTTTACAACCATCAATACTCATTCCTAGTTTACCTAACTTATCGGAAGCGATAACATCCACACCGCAGAGATAGTAAATAAAATCTGGATGTTGCTCATCAATAAGTCTTGGTAAGGTCTCTTTTAAAATGTCAAGATACGCACTGTCGTCAGTATTATTGTCTAAAGCAATGTCTAAATCGCTTTGTTCTTTCTTAAACGGGTAATTGCTTTTCCCATGCATGGAAAAGGTAAATACCGAATCGTCATTCTGAAAAATTTCAGCAGTGCCATTGCCTTGGTGTACATCCAAATCTACAATAAGGATCTTTTTTACCAACCCCTTGCTTTGAAGATAACGCGTACCAATAGCTTGGTCATTGAGTAAGCAGAAGGCTTCACCACGATTGGTATAAGCATGGTGTGTGCCACCAGCAATATTCATCGCAACACCATATTTTAAAGCATATTCGCTAGCCTTAAGAGTGCCATCTGCAATAATGACTTCACGTTCAACTAAAACCTCGCTTAGAGGAAATCCTATTTTACGGGCTACTCTTTGGTCTAAAGTAATGTTCACTAAATCATAATAATACTCTGGTGTGTGTACAGCCAGAATGTATTTGTCATTTGGTTTCTCGGGTTCAAAAAAATTATTGCCATTACAAGTACCTTCATGCAATAATTGTTGTGGTAACAACTCATACTTTTCCATAGGAAAACGATGCCCTACAGGTAAAGGATGCTTATAGATAGGGTGGTGTGCTATTTTGAGCATTAACTACTAGACAATTTTGGTCTAATTTAAGCTAATTGACTTTTCTTCAAAAATAAATGTACCATCGTTAGTAATACCTTCTATAAAAAGGGTAATAGGAACTTGTGGTTTTAGAATTTTAACCTCTAAGTTTCCTTGACTGTCAAGCATTAGTTCTGGTTTCCAATCAATGGTGCCATAGCCCTTAAAAAAGTCATCATTGTAATATTGGTATTTAGGCATATAAAACTTTTTCTTTTCGCTGAAAGTTAGGGGCAGTTTATAATCTTGTGCCGTTACTTTGTTTTTAGCACTAAACATGCTTTTTTGAGACGTCCAGATTTTTAAAATACCATTTGCACCTCTGGCCCCACCACCAAAACCTGTCCTGTTAATTTCAACACGATCGATATCAGCCATAGGGAAACGATGCAAAAAACCAACGCTAGTCATAGGAGCTCCGTTAAAATAAACAAGCATTGGAGAACCTCCAATTACACTTCCTCCACCCCTTCCGTTATTGAAGGTAATCTCTTGATTTTGTTGATCGTAAACAGTGAAGATTCTGTTAGAAAATAAATAATCTTCTAAGTACATAAAGGTTTGCTTATCGAGTTCAGATGGAATTTTAATATTTACAAAAGCATGAGTTTGCAGTTTTCTGGCTTTAACCAATTGTTTATCAAAGCTAGATTCCACGATTACCTCATCTAGTTTTTGTACTTCATCAAAGTTAAAATCTGAAGGGGCAATAATATTTAGGTTCTCTCCAATTTTATAATTATCTCTAGGCTTTAGAGGTTTAACTTTTGTCAGCAAGGTTGGTATTGTACTTGGAAAGGTTTGCACATATAATTGTGCTGGCTTAAGGGTGTTGGACGAGTTTATTCTTGAAATAAAAACCTTATTATTGTCTACAGGAAAACCGCCATCGAAAATTATACTTTTATTTCCATCAGAGGTTTGCTTATATTGAGGAGGATTTTCCTTTGAGTGGTGTAAAACAAAAACATCGTTTAAATGGTCTTGATTGTTAATGTTGCCTTTTATGAGAATACCTTGTTCAAAAGGATGTGGTAATTCCTCAGGCAAAAACATATTGTTCCAGTCATAGCTACTCCATCCTTGTGTTATTAGAAGATTATCAAGGTCAAATTGTTTTTTCTGGTCAATATTTTCAAAATAATATCTGCTGTTTTCAATGTAGCCATTTATGTAGGGTTGGAGATAAGCTTGCGATACAAGATTACTATGTCTCCTGTAAGATTCTGTTTCTTGGGGTAACGCTGAAACACTGATATTATGAAACAGCTGGGTGTCTACGTCTTTATAATTCAGTTTTATCTTAAGTGAATCACCAGAACCAGTAGCAGAGATTTTATCTGAAGATTTAATGTTAATCCCTTCATAATTAAAGAATAGACGTTCTGCAATAGGTTTGTCATTTTCATCAAATAAGGTGATAATGTTTGTGCCAGTAGGTATACTGTTAAATTCAACAACCTTATTTATGACTGGTGCATCGGTAAAATAGATATCCATAACTTCATAACCATTACCATTGTGTATTAAAAGCGTATGTCTTTTACTTTTAATAGTATCAAAAGTGTCTTCATTAGTTGTTACAGAAACATAGAGTTTGGTTTTTAAACGTTTTACCGAAAGAATAATGCCATTTTTTTCTACAGGTTGCCCTAACGGAAAATTAAAATCTTCATTGGCATGGTTTATTTTTACACTGTAGTTAGTTTTAGTATCTGCAATTAAGAAAAATGAACCAATACCAAGTTCGTTAGTTGTAAAGGCTGTTAGTACTTTGTTGTTTTGGTCAACAACTTCACCTTTTGTATTTGGCACGCCAAATCCTTGGCTGTCTTTTATTACCACACCAATTTTATTTAAAACACCATTGAGCAGATGCCCACTTTCTGGAAGGAATTGTGCATCAATATCGTTATTGACTACTGGTTTTTGAATATCTATTTCGGTTTCAGGGTCAATAACACGTATAGATTCGTTGTAATAGTTAGGCTCATTAAAGTTGCGCATCCAATTAGTGTAGGCTTTTATATTATAATAACCAGAGTTAAACAAAGAGTCTACATCAAATACATTAGAAGCTATGCCATTATTAACTTTAATAAGTTTTTGTTTCACAATCTTGTGATTTGCGTCTTCTACACTAACGTAAAGATTTGTGGTTAATAAGGAGGGTCTTTTGTCTCTTTTATCTAATACATATGCTGTAAAGCCGATGGATTCACCTTTTATGTAGGTAGATTTATTAAGATGTAGATAAACGACCTCTCTAGGTGCATCAATATAATCTTCGTAGGTGTCAACAATTTCTTTTTCAGTTTGTGCGGAGGTAAAACCAGAACTAAAAAATAATAGTATAAAAAAAAGAGATAATGGAGAGAGAGAGAAGTATTTCATAATAGCTGAAATTTTATTAAAAATACCAAAAATCATGCCATATAAAAAGAGGTTTAACTAATCTTTAAACCTAATTAAACTAAATTGTTTTTCTTTTAGGTTAAAGTATGCGTAGTAAGGTGTATTGCTATGAAAAAAAATATCTTCACCTGTAATACCTTTGTAATCTACCATATATGAGTCAATCATGTTGTTCAATCCAGGCTCGAATTCTTTTTTTACATGCTCGAAATTTTCCGAAAGCACGGTATCAAAAAAAGTTGCTTTTGTAGTACTATACGAGTAGAAATTATTAAAAGTAGGATTAAAAACAGGGACAAAAGTGTTTGTGTTTGAGTCAAAAGCCGTGGTGGGCGTCATTCCAAAACCAGAACCACCTGTTGGTGCTAACTTATACCCTCCAATTGTTATTTCATATAAATCATCAACTTTTATTGCAGAAATGCCGATTTTACCAGAACTGGCTTTTCTCAAAAATTTTGATGTCGCTTCTAGTTCTCGAGTGGTTTTAAAAGGTATTGCCGTTTGCCCTTCTTGAATTATTGGGCCATTTTTAAATGTAATAGGTTTATCTCTGTGTAAATAAAATTCCTTTAAAACGGTATTGTTTAAATCTTTGATGATAAAGCTCATTTCTTTTCGCGAACTCGCAATTTGGAAAATCTTATCATCGCAGATAAAAGAGTTGAACTTTTCAAAATCATCTATTTTTCCTTTAGGATACTCGTAGACATGTTGTTTAACCTTATAGGTGTTTAAATCTACACTATAGGTTATTGTGCCTTTGTTCTCAATGTCTATTGATACAATAAGCTGATTGTCAAACTTAAAAATCTTATTAGGAGAAGATGCTTGTTCAATAGAAGTGGGTACTCTATGATCAATTTTTACAAAATTAGATTCTTCGATTTGATCCCTAAAAAGAGAAAACGTATTTGTTGCTTTAAGTACAAACCCTTTTTTTTCTTGTTGTTCAATAGAAATCGTTTTTATGACTTTTAAACTTTTATCTGTTTGTAACTTTCTAATTATTAAGGAATTATTCATAATAGTTAAGAATAATAATTCATTGTTATGGATTATAGTGTCAATGTAGAGTTCATCATCTTCTAATTTAAACTCTAGCTCGTGGGTTGTTGACACTTTATTATCAAAGTCTACAGAAACCAATGCTATTTGAGAAATGTACTCATTGGCGTACAATAAATGATAGGTGTTATGGTCTACAGCATAACCTAGTGGGTCGTTGAATTTCTTTTTTGGTGCTTTAAAAGTAAAAGAGGATTGTGCATTAAAGTTATCATCAAAAAGATTGGCATGTATTTCTTTTCGGTCTAATATTAGAAAAGCAAAATTATTATTGTTTGAATTGACTAGGGAATAGGTGGTTTTCTTAGTGCGCGAATTTTTAGTGTCTATTTTATAATTTAATACATTAGTCTGTCCGAAACTAAATTGGATTATTAAACTAACTACAAATACGAAAAATAACCTCATCTAACTAATTTTAAGTCCGTTAGTAACACCCTCAATATTAGGATTTACAAACACTAAATTTCCATGTTCATCTTCGGTCATTAAAATCATACCTTGACTTTCTACACCTCGCAGTTTTCGTGGTGCTAAGTTGACTAAAACTGTAACTTTTTTGCCGATAACCTCTTCTGGTTTAAAACTTTCTGCAATACCAGAAACAATAGTGCGTGTATCGATACCTGTGTCAACTTTTAAAACTAAGAGTTTTTTGGTTTTTGGCATTTTTTCGGCCTCTAAAATAGTACCAACACGGAGGTCTAATTTTGTGAAGTCGTCAAACGTAATTTCGTCTTTTTGAGGCTCTACTTTTTTGTTAGCAGCTTCATTTGCTTTTTTACTAGCCTCAAGCTTATCTAATTGATTTTGAATGGTCTCATCTTCAATCTTAGAAAATAACAATTCGGGTTTACCGGTTTGAATACTGTGGCCAGCAGGAAGTAAGACATCTTTTGTTGAGATATCTTCCCAAGTAGATTCTGAATCTAGTTCAGAATGACACAAGATAGTTTTTAACTTTTCAGACGTAAACGGTAAAAACGGTTCACTTAACACTGCTAAAGCCGAAGCAATTTGTAAAGCCACAAACATTACGGTTTTAGTACGTTCTTCGTCTGTTTTTATAGTTTTCCATGGCTCTTCATCTGCAAGATATTTATTACCAAGACGTGCCAAGTTCATTAATTCTTGACTGCCTTCTCTAAAACGGTAACGTTCTATTGAGCTTGCAATCACAGCAGGATAGGCTTTTACTGCTGCTAAGGTTTCTTCATCTATAGCTTTAAATTCTGCTGGTTGCGGAATTACGACATTGTAATATTTGTTGGTAAGAACAGCCACTCGATTAATGAAATTACCAAAAATAGCCACCAACTCATTGTTGTTTCTGGCTTGGAAATCTTTCCAGGTAAAATCGTTATCCTTGGTTTCTGGTGCATTAGCCGTTAAGGCATAACGCAATACATCCTGTTGATCAGGGAAATCTTCCAGATATTCTGGTAACCAAACTGCCCAGTTTTTTGATGTTGACAATTTATTGCCTTCAAGATTTAGAAACTCATTGGCAGGAACATTATCTGGTAAAATGTATGAACCTTCTGCCTTTAACATTGAAGGGAAAA
The DNA here is from genome assembly GCA_030149175.1 of Winogradskyella sp. GTDB lineage: Bacteria > Bacteroidota > Bacteroidia > Flavobacteriales > Flavobacteriaceae > Winogradskyella. The sequence continues at coordinate 8,244 of JASBSA010000051.1, forward strand.
TGATACAGTGAAATACAATATTATCCTTACCAATAAAGTGTACTAATTTGGTGTTTTCGTCTTTCCAGTAATCTTCCCAGTTTTTGCCGACACGTTCTGCCCATTCTTTAGTCGCAGAGATGTATCCAATAGGAGCATCGAACCAAACATAAAGGACTTTGCCTTCACCACCTTCTACAGGAACAGGAATTCCCCAATCTAAATCTCTGGTTACGGCTCTTGGACGTAATCCGTCGTCAATCCAAGATTTTACTTGTCCATAAACGTTAGGTTTCCAGTCTTTTTTATGTCCTTTTAAGATCCATTCGCGTAAAAATTCTTCGTGCTTGTTTAAAGGTAAAAACCAGTGTTTGGTCTCTTTCAACGTTGGTGTGTTTCCTGTTATAGCTGATTTTGGATTTATTAAGTCAGTAGCATTATGGCTAGTTCCGCAATTCTCACATTGGTCACCATAGGCTTCTTCATATCCACATTTTGGGCACGTACCAATCACAAAACGATCTGCCAAAAACTGATTGGCTTGTTCGTCGTATAATTGTTCAGATACTTCTTCTACAAACTCATTATTATCATAAAGGGTTTTAAAGAATTCTGAAGCCGTATCATGATGGATTTTAGCTGATGTACGCGAATAATTATCAAAGGAAATACCAAAATCCTCAAACGATTGCTTGATGATAGCATGATACTTATCTACAATATCCTGAGGTGTTACGCCTTCCTTTTTTGCTTTAATGGTAATGGGCACTCCATGTTCATCACTTCCACAGATAAAAGCAACATCGTTACCTGTTAATCTTAAATATCTCGAATAAATATCTGCTGGCACATAAACACCTGCCAAGTGACCTATATGTATTGGACCATTAGTATAAGGTAAAGCAGCTGTAACGGTATATCTCTTTGACATAATCTCAATTCTTTGAAGCCACAAAAGTACACAATATATATACAGTTCTAAAAAAAATGTACATTTACAAAAAGCAGTTTTTATGGATTTAAAAAGCTCAATTCTACTTCTTTATTTTACACTTAGTTTAGGTATGATACAATATGTCTATGCTCAAAATCAAACGGATAATTCATTTAAAATGACCAATAATAAACTTATAAGACCTGCCTACCTAAAGGCAGGTGATACGGTTGCTATTGTAGCACCATCAGGAATTTTGAAAAATAGAGAGCGTGAGATTAACCAAGCAGATAGTCTACTTAAAAGTTGGGACTTGAATGTTATTGTTGGAAAGCATGTGTTCAGTAAAGCGGATCATTTTGCAGGTACAGATGAAGAACGTTGCCAGGATATGCAAAATGTGATGGATAACCCCAAAGTGAGTGCTATTTGGTGCGCTAGAGGTGGTTATGGTACGGTAAGAATCTTAGATAAGTTAGATTATACTAAGTTTAGAGAGAATCCTAAATGGGTTATAGGCTATAGCGATATAACAGCTTTACATAATCAATTACATAACCAAGGTTTTGAATCCTTACATGCTTTGATGTGTGTAAGTTTAACTAAAGATATAAGTGAAGTACAAGAATCGGTTGATACGTTTAAGGCCGCATTGTTTGGAAACCCAACAAGTTACGTATTAGAAGGGTCAAAATATAATAAAGAAGGTGAAACATCTGGTCAATTGGTTGGTGGGAATTTAACCATGTTGCATACCATGTTGGGCTCTGATACAAGTTTAGATACCAAAGGTAAGATTCTATTTATTGAAGAAATAGGAGAATACAAATATCATATTGATAGAATGTTGCAGAGCATGAAACGTGCAGGTTATTTTGATAATCTTAATGGATTGGTTGTTGGTGATATGTCTAAGTTGAGAAAAAACACGACACTCTGGGGAGCATCTATAGAACAATTAATTTTGGACGCACTCGAAGACTATAATTTTCCAATAGCCTTCAAAATGCCAGCTGGTCATGAAGATGATAATAGAGCCTTGGTTTTGGGAAGAGAAGTAGAATTGAAGGTTGGAAAGGAAAAAAGTAGTTTGCAATTTAAATAAGGTTCCAGCTTAGCAGAAAGTTAACATGGCACAACACAACGAACTTGGTAAAAAAGGAGAACAGCTGGCTGTAGATTTCTTAATTGAAAATAACTATGATATTGTTGAACGTAATTACCGTTTTGATAAAGCCGAGGTAGATATTATAGCTAAAAAAGATGATATTCTTGCGATAGTTGAAGTAAAAACAAGAAGTTCTTTAGACTTTGGAAATCCCCAAGATTTTGTAAAGCCAAAACAGATTAAAAATTTGGTAAAAGTTGTGGACGAATATGTTACTGAAAACAATCTAGACGTTGAGGTCAGATTTGATATTATCGCAATTGTAAAGCAGAAAAATGATTACGGGATTGAGCATTTAGAAAATGCTTTCTATCATTTTTAGAGATAAATATTGGTTACAATTACAATAAGACTGTAAAAAAGAACATTAATAATCTTTTCACTAGTCTTCAAGGACAAAAACCGTTTAAACTCCCTTTTGATAACACTAAAGGAAAGCACTAAGCATGTAAAAAGAATACCAATACCTATAAACCAATATAGAGATTCAGGGTAGGGTAAGGTAGAACTTGTAACCAAGAAGAGGATAAGTAGAAAACTACCAATTAGCAAGCGTTTTTCTCTTTTTGGGTTTAAGTTGTTTCTTAAAACAATATCTCTAGTTTTTGATACTATCAGAGCTATAATTGAAGTTAAAAATACTGTAGTGAAAGTCATTCTTTTTCTTTGCTTTTTTCGATACTAAAATTAAATAAACTTTTAAAAAAGATAAAGTTTCAAGTAGTTAAGATTCTAAAAATGTTTATAAAAATTCATTTCGTCTATATAATGCCACACTTTGTCGGACAACATGGGGCGCACGTTCCTTCCTGCTTTAATTTCTTTTCTTATAAACGTAGAAGACAGCTCCATTATTGGCGCAGAAATGTTAAAAATTTTTGGATGATTTTTAAATTGTGGATTTATTTTTCCTTTAGACAAGCGAGGATATACATAGATGCTGTAGTTTTCTAAGATTAACTCATAGTTTTTCCACTTATGGAAGCTCTTTAAATTATCTTCTCCCATAATAAGTGCAAATTCATAATCTGTAAATCTTTCTTCAAGGTAAGTAAGTGTATCTATGGTATAATTAGGCTGTTTTAACTCAAACTCAATATCACTAGGTTTTAATTTCAAATAGTCTTCAGTAGCTAAATAAACCATTTCATAACGTTGCCTATTATCGAGCAGGCTACTTTTTTTCTTGAATGGACTTTGAGGTGTTACTACAAACCAAATTTGGTCTAAATCACTGTGTTCTGCCAAATGATTGGCAATCGTTAAATGACCAATGTGTATTGGGTTAAATGTGCCAAAATACAATCCAACCTTCATGTTATTTGTTTATAAAATCAGAAACTAACTTATATGCGTTTTCTAGTGCTTCTTCCAAATTAGAGTTCACTACAATTTCATCAAAAAGCGGAGCAGTTGCTAACTCTGCAGGTGCCTTTGCAACACGCATACTGATTTTTTCTGGACTTTCTTCGCCACGTTCTTTAAGACGTCTCACCAATTCGTTTAAGTCTGGTGGTTTTACAAAAACTGCTAAGGTTTGTTCTGGGAATTTTCGTTTTATACGTAGGCCACCAGATACATCAATATCAAAAATAACGTGTTTGCCTTTTGCCCAAATACGTTCAACTTCAGCTTTTAATGTGCCGTAAAAGTTGTCTCTATAAACTTCTTCCCACTCTAAAAACGCATCGTTCTTAATCTTATTTTTAAATTCTTTTAGCGAGAGGTAATAATAATCTTTACCATGCACTTCGTTACCACGAGGTTCACGAGAGGTTGCGGATATTGAAAACTCTAAATTTAATTCGGGCTGTTTTAATAAATGACGAACAATTGTGGTTTTACCAGAACCTGAAGGTGCTGAAAATACAATAAGCTTGCCTTGTTTTTTTAATTCTTCTTTAGACACGTAGATTTGTTTTTAATTAAAGCACATTCAATAATTGTTCCTTTATTTTTTCGAGCTCATCCTTCATTTGCACAACGAGCTTTTGCATAGGTGC
>JASBSA010000021.1 GCA_030149175.1 Winogradskyella sp.
CTTTTTCATTGAGCGGTACTTTGGTACGTTGAGTTGTTTAGCTATATCCTGTAACTCAGGAAGCTTTTTAGCTTTTAACTGTGAAATTTCAAACATTCGTATGTTATATAATGTATTACAATTTGATATTATTAATTCAAAATTTTCTAAATGAAATAAAAAGAAAAAAAGTGAAATTAATTTGGAAGATAGAATGATGCAACTCAGTATATTGCCACATTCTATTGCAATAATACAAATTTATTTTAAAACAATTTCTATCTTTTTAAAAAATAAACTACTAATTTTGCCGAGCAATTTTTAATTGAAGATATGATTCAGCGCATACAAACACTTTATTTATTTTTATCTGTAGTTATTTCTGCAGGACTAATATTTGTGTTTCATCTGTGGACTAACACTGAAGATGTGAAAGTTTTTGCTACAGATAATTATTTGTGTTTGGGCTTGTTTTTAGCGTCTGCTTTATTATCTTTAATTTCGATTTTTAGTTTTAAGAATAGAAAGTCTCAATTTGTGATGGGACGAGTTAATATAATATTAAACTTTATTTTACTAGGAATCTTTGTATATCAATCTCTAAATTTATCTGGAGAAACGAATGTTTCTGAGAAAGGTATTGGGATTCTTCTTCCTATTTTTTCTATTGTGTGTTTAGTCTTGGCTAACAAGGCTATTAAAAAGGACGAAGATCTTGTAAAATCTGTAGATAGATTACGATAGAACCTAAAATCTTAGTAGTATTAGTGCGAAAAACCCAGACGCTGCCGTCTGGGTTTTTCATTTTTATCTATCAAATTCAATAACTTCTAAGTCTTTTATTTGCTTGCCATCAATTTTAAATCTTAGCATTGTTCTTTTTTGATGGAATCCGTGTTTGCCAACAGCACCAGGATTCATGTGTAAAAGATTTAGTTTTTTGTCTGGCATTACCTTTAGAATGTGAGAATGGCCACAAATAAATAAATCTGGAGGATTATTTTGAAGTATTTCTCTAACACGACCATTATAGTTGGGTGGGTAGCCACCAATATGAGTTATCCAAACATCAATATCTTCGCATTTAAAACGCAAGTTTAGAGGAAACTCTGCTCTAGCTTTTGTGTCATCTATATTGCCGTAAACAGCTTTTAGAGGTTTGTGTTTCTTGATTTCATCGGTTACATTCAAATCTCCAATATCACCTGCATGCCAAACTTCATCAGCTTGCTTTACATATTTAATAATCGTGTCATCAATGTAACTATGTGTGTCTGATAAGAGAAGTATCTTTTGCATTAAGATAATATTGTGATTTTAACTACTGAATCTATGTATCTTTGTGACTTTAAAAGCAAAAATAGCCAATCTTTTGAGATATTTTTTAGAGTTATCATATAATGGTAAAGCCTATCATGGTTGGCAAAATCAACCCAACGCTATTTCGGTACAAGAAGTTTTAGAGAAAGCCTTAAGTACTATTTTAAAAGATACTATCGATATCGTCGGTGCAGGTAGAACAGATGCTGGTGTACATGCCTCTCTAATGTATGCTCATTTTGATTTTGATGGCCAGCTAAATTCAAAAGATTTGACTTATAAGTTAAATTCTTTTTTGCCTAAAGATATTGCAATATATGATGTTTTTAAGGTGAAAGCAGATGCTCATGCCAGATTTGATGCCCTAAGTAGAACTTACCATTACAAAGTATCTACATTAAAAAAAGTGTTTGATTATGATTATACTTATCAAATGCATTTGCCTTTAGATATCGAAGCTATGAATACGGCATGTAAAATCTTATTTGAGTATAAAAACTTTCAATGCTTTTCTAAGAGTAATTCTGACGTAAAAACGTATAATTGTGATATTATGGAAGCGTCTTGGATACAAAATGATAATGAACTTTTGTTCACCATTAAGGCCAATCGATTTTTAAGAAATATGGTGAGAGCTATCGTAGGTACTATGATAAATATTGGTTTAGGTAAACTAGAATCACAAGACTTACATCAAATAATAGAATCAAGGAATAGAGGTAAGGCTGGTTTTTCAGTTCCAGCACATGGCTTATATTTGGTTGATATTGAATATCCTGAAAATATTAGAATTGAATAAATAGTTACCGAGTTAATTTCGGCTAAACATGATAAAAAAAAATAAAAAGAAAATATTTGATACAACGCTTTTTAAGCGACTACTTCATTATATAAAACCCTACAAAACTGTTTTTGTAGTCTCGCTAATCTGTGTTATTGGTTTGGCTGCTTTTGGAGCTTTAAGGCCTTTGGTGTTAAAAGAAGCTATAGATGTAAAAATTGCCAATAAAGAGTACAGTGGTTTTGTATTTTACATGGGTATTATGCTAACGCTTCTAATTTTAGAAGTTATTTCTCAATTGTTATTTATTTATTATGCAAGTTGGCTAGGGCAGTCTGTGGTAAAAGACATTCGTGTTAAACTTTTTAAGCATATACTAAAGTTTAAAATGACCTATTTTGATAAGTCTTCTGTTGGTGTTTTAATTACCAGAGCGGTCACTGATATGGAGCGTATTGCCGATATTTTTGGGCAAGGGTTATTCATGATATTTAGCGATATATTAAAAATGCTCGTAGTTGCAATTTTTATGGCATTTATTAACTTAAAGCTAAGTTTAATTGTATTTGCAACGATGCCGATCATTATTGTTGCCACTAAGATCTTTCAGAAATATATGAAGCGCGCTTTTGAAGATGTACGAACTGAGGTGTCTAATCTTAATTCCTTTGTGCAAGAGCGTGTCACTGGAATGAAAATTTTGCAATTGTTCACAAGAGAGGCAACTGAATACAAAAAGTTTAAAGCTATAAATGAGAGACATAAAAAAGGATGGTTAAAAACCGTTTGGTATAACTCAATTTTCTTTCCGGTTGCAGAGACTGTATCATCACTCACTATGGCTTTAGTTATACTAGTTGGTGGTTTTACAGCTTTGAGTGAAAATGCAACCACAACTCTGGGAGATCTCATCTCATTTACCATGTTTATTCCGATGTTGTTTAGACCACTGTACCAAATTGCTAATAAATTCAACACGTTACAAATGGGTATGGTAGCTGCAGATCGTGTATTCAAAGTGTTAGATACCACTTCTAATATTGACGACCTTGGTACAATAGAAGCCAATCACTTTAGGGGAGATATAACGTTTGATAATGTTAGGTTTTCTTATGTTAAAGATGAAGAAGTCCTTAAGGGCGTTTCGTTTAATGTTGAAGCAGGAGAAACCGTAGCCATTGTTGGTGCAACTGGAGCAGGGAAATCTACAATTATCAACTTGCTAAATCGTTTTTATGAGATAAATTCTGGGCAGATTAGAATTGATGGTACGGACATAAAAGACATGACTTTAAGTTCATTACGAAACCAAATTGCGGTTGTTTTGCAAGACGTGTTTTTATTTGCGGACACTGTTTTGAACAATATTACACTTAATAATGAATACATCACAGAAGAAGATGTCATTACTGCTGCTAAAGCCATCGGTATTCACGATTTTATAAAGAGTCTTCCAGGTGGGTACCACTATAATGTTAAGGAACGTGGTGTGATGTTGTCCTCAGGTCAACGTCAACTGATTTCGTTTTTAAGAGCTTATGTGACTAATCCGAGTATTTTAATTTTAGATGAAGCCACATCATCGGTAGACTCGTATTCTGAGCAATTAATACAAGATGCTACAGATACCATAACAAAAGGAAGAACTTCTATTGTAATTGCACATAGATTGGCAACAATTCAGCAGGCAGATAAAATTATTGTCATGGATGCAGGACAAATTGTTGAAATAGGTACACACAAATCGTTGCTGAAAAAGAAAGAGGGTTATTATAAGAATCTATATGAGGTTCAGTTTTTAAAAGCTGAGACAGTTTAATTGATTGTGTCTTTTATCGCTTTGCTAGCTTCGATTTCAGCTTTTTTAGCTTCAATCATAGTATCTAAGGAGCCAGAACTATACATGTATATCGCTGAAACTATACCCAACAATACAATAAGCACACCCATAATTCCCAGGAATATCAGAGTCCGCAAAAGCATTTGTGATAGGTTTAGGCCAAAAACCCTTTTTAAGCAATAAGCATAATAGAAAAACATTATTGGCATGGTGATTAAACCCAATACTTGAATAGAGATGATGTTAAACGGAACCACTATAAGGGTTAATGCAGCCATACATATAGAAACCTGTGCTTGTGAGTAAAGAAATATCACAATTAACTCAGTATAGTTAAATTTTTTAATTCCCAAAAAAGTTAATCTTGCAATAAGCGCATAAATTGGTATGTAAAGCATCATCACAAGCGATTGATAATCGCTTGTAAATTTGTACGTTTTTTCAAATACTGCTTGCTGACTTTTTCCTATTTCCGTTGATGTATCATATAGTGTTAAGTCCGTTTGAAATTTTTGTAAAATATAAATTTGTAAACCAGACAAAGTAATGGCTAAAGCAAAATAGCTTATAACGTTAACATACTTTTTTCGGGTACCATTAATATAACCAACAATAACATCTTCAGGTTTCTTAAAAAGCTGAGTAAAAGTTCTTAGCAATTTATTATCATAATTGAAAAATGTTTCGCTAAGGTGTTCAAATAGATTTCTTAGTGTTAACCTATTTCTAATGACTTTGCCACCACAATTTCTGCAATAGTCGTCTTGCTCTTGTAATTCGGTATGACAATTTTTGCAGTTCATATTAAGGATTGAATTTTCCAGTAGAAATTAAATAAATAACAATTACAACGGTTATAATAAACATTATTATACTGAATACAATCATGTATATAATGTAGGCAGTACAGTATTTAATAAAAGCATTAATAAACTTAGAGTTATAGAGTTTTTTAAAAACATAAGCACCGTAAAGTAGTAATGGTAATGTGATTATAATAGTTGCAAACATGTAATCTTTGATGCTAAAAACAGCCATTAGTAAGAAAATGAAGAAACTAAAATATATGGTTTGAGCTGTTAAGTATAAATTTATAACAAGATGTTCAGTATAGTTATATTTTCTTTTATCTATATAAACCAACCAAGTTCCAACAGCTATAAAAGGCATAAAAACCGAAAAAATTATTCCTTGATAATTGTTGAATATATCTGGAAAATTTTCGAAAGGATTTTTGTTTCCATTTCCGCTCATTTTAAAACTTTCATTAAAAATAGTGCTTTGGGATTCTAAAAAATCAGGAAAAAAGTTTTTTAGTACAAACATTTGAAAGCCCAAGATAGTGAGTGAAATAGCATAATACGTTATTACGCCAACATATTTCTTTCTAGTACCTTTTATGTAGCCATCAATAACATCATGAGGTTTTGTTAATAAGGTAATGAATGTTTGCAAAAACTTATTATCGATAGATAGAAACTGCTCATTAACTTGAGCTGCTAACACTTTTGGAGTCAAGCGATTTTTAATGACCTTTGCGCCACATTCATCACAGTACTTTTGAGAATCCAAAAGAGGCTTATTGCAATTTTTACAATTCATTAATTTAAGTCTTCTTTAATCTTTTTTACAAGATCATCCGTGTCTTTAAACATTACAAATTCACCATTTTTAATGTATGAGATTTGTCCGGTTTCTTCACTCACGGCAATGGCAAGTGCATCAGTTTTTTCAGTAATGCCAATGGCAGCCCTATGACGCAAACCAAAACGTTCAGGTATGTGTTTTTCGTTATTCACTGGTAAAATAACACGCGTTGCTTTTACTACATTTTTATCTATAATAATTGCACCATCATGCAATGGGCTATTTTTAAAAAAGATACTTTCTATGATTGGTTGTGAAACTAAAATATTGGTGTCATCACCAGTATTGGTTAAAAAATCAAGGTTATTGTTGCGTTCAATAACGATTAATGCGCCTGTGTTCGTTGCTCCCATTCTGTTACAGGCATTTATGATAGCTTCTACGTCTGTTGAGGTCTGGTTTTCGTTTTTAAGAAATTTAAAATTTTTGAAAATTCCCTTTTTGCCACCAATATTTGTGGAACCAACGAGCAATAAAAACTTTCTGATTTCGGGTTGAAAGACCACAATAAGTGCAATAATACCAACCTTCATAAAACCATCAAAAATACTGTAGAGCATCTGCATTTTCAGGTAATCTGTAAGTCGCCAGGCAAAATAGATGATAAGAATGCCAATAAAAATATTGATAGCCACAGTACCTTTTACAAGCTTATAGATGTAATAGAGTAGAATGGCCACAAGGAAAACATCTACAAAATCTATAAATCTAAATTCCCAAAGTTGTAAGTTTTCCAAGGTTAGTGCTTTTTGCTAATTTAATAATTTAAGTTAATAAATGAATTCAAAAGGACTAACAATGATGTCCTCTCTTTCTATTTGTGATAATTCTGATTTAATAGAAATGTAATCTTGAAATGTTAGTGATTCATCAAAATATAAATCTAATGAAAAACCTTCTGATTGAATCTCAATGTTTTGTGCTACAGGAATTTTACTAATGTAATCTGAAATAGAAAGGGACTTGTTTTTATATCTAATACGCCTGTTCTTCTCAAAGATTACAGATAATTCTATATATGCACCTAGCAATAATTTGTTTCTATAAAACTCACTTGAAGGGTCTAATAGCTGAAGATTTAAAGAATCATTTTTAATATCAACATTTTTATAATCGACATCCGTAAACTCAATAAACCCCAAATTATTAATACTTGTATCATTACATGTAAAGTAGTTCTTCGCATTTTCATTTTTATGCATCGATTCTTTTTTGCGTTTATTCTGTAAATACTGAATATGCGGTATGACTTGTTTTAGTGTTAAATGCTTATCTACATTAACCAGCCAGTTGGTTGTACCGATAAGATTTTTTCTGTTGAAAATGGTAGAGTCGGGTTGTGTTTCATCATAAAAAATGTAAGCTGGTGAGACGTCTAAGACTTCTGTGATTTCCGCATTTTCGATTTCTGGTAGTTGTAATACACGTTCGTTGTTGCAACTTAAGATTATAGTAAATACAAAAAGATATATAAGTTTCTTCATTTAATTTTTAGATAATTGATTATGCAAAGTCACACATTCCACAGCCTCTTTAACATCGTGCACTCGTAAGATTTTTGCACCTTTTTGTAAAGCGACCATGTGCAGTGCTGTTGTGCCATTAAGCGCATTTTCAGAAGTTGTATTGAGCGTTTTATAAATCATAGACTTTCTAGAAACACCTGCTAAAATGGGTTTGTCTACAATTTGCAGTAATTCCATCTGGTTAAGTAGTTCAAAATTTTGTTCGAGAGTCTTAGCAAAACCAAAACCAGGATCTATAATAATATCGTTGATTTTTGCAGCATGTGCCTTTACAATGCGTTCTGCAAAATAGCTGATGATATCTTTTACTAAATCATAGTAATCGGTTTGCTGCTGCATGGTTTTGGGACTCCCTTTCATGTGCATCATAATGTAAGGCGCACCAAGTTGACCAACAGTAGCAATCATGTTTTTGTCTAAATGACCAGCCGAAATATCATTAATTATTGCTGCGCCTGCTTCAATACTTTTTTTTGCCACTTCACTTCTAAAGGTGTCTATTGAAATTAAGGCTTTTGGATAATGCTTCAAGATTAACTTTACCACAGGAACCACGCGATTCAATTCTTCATCTTCACTAACATCATCTGCTCCAGGACGCGAGCTATAGCCTCCAATATCAATAAAAGTAGCACCTTCGCTTAACATGGTTTCAACTTGTTTTAAAATCGAAGACTCATCTTTATACTGTCCACCATCGTAGAAAGAATCTGGAGTAACATTAAGAATTCCCATTACTTTATGTGTGGATAAATCGATGAGTCGGCCTTTGCAGTTTATGGTCATATAACTTATTAAAAGAGGCTGCTTAAAACTTTAAACCTCAAACTTTGAACTTCTAACTTATTTATGCGAAATTTACACAAATTTTTACGGAATTATATGCAAAATACATCTAAACAATACGATGCTGTAGTTGCTAAATGCAGAGCACTTTTTGTAAATAAAATGAGTGACTACGGGAGTGCATGGAGAATATTAAGATTGCCATCGCTTACCGATCAGATTTTTATAAAAGCGCAACGTATTAGAAGCTTGCAGCAAAATGCTGTCCGTAAAGTAGATGAAGGTGAAGTCAGTGAGTTTATTGGTATTATAAACTATTGTGTTATGGCGTTAATTCAGTTAGAAAAAGGCGTTGTAGAGCAACCAGATATGGATACTGAGGAGGCTACAAAACTCTATGACGAAAAAGTTGTATTGACCAAGGAATTAATGATGAACAAAAATCACGATTATGGTGAAGCTTGGCGAGACATGCGTGTAAGTTCCTTAACCGATTTAATTTTGCAGAAATTATTACGTGTAAAACAAATTGAAGATAACTCAGGGAAAACAATAGTAAGCGAAGGTATAGATGCTAATTATCAAGACATGATAAATTATGCCATTTTCGCCATGATTCATTTGGGTGAAGGTGAATAAAATGAATTCCTACTGACACAGTAACGACAGAACATATGAAATACATCACACACATCAGTAGATTATTAGTTGGGGTTTTATTTATTATCTCAGGATTTATAAAGCTTAACGACCCGCTAGGATTCTCATATAAACTGCAAGAATACTTTAGTGCAGAGGTTCTTAATATGGAGTTTTTAATTCCGTATGCCTTATTGTTTTCAGTCTTTGTAGTTGTCTTTGAAGTCGTTTTGGGTGTGTTTCTTCTTATCGGATACAAACCAAAATTTACAGTTTATAGCTTATTGGCTATGATTGTCTTTTTTACATTCTTAACGTTCTATTCGGCATATTTCGATAAAGTGAAAGACTGTGGTTGTTTCGGTGATGCTCTAAAACTAACACCCTGGGAAAGTTTTACGAAGGATGTAATATTACTTGTCTTAATATTGATTTTGGTAAGAGGATTAAGGTATGTAAAACCACTATTCACCAAATTACCAACAACAGTTATTGCTTTACTAAGTTTTATAGTGTCTTTATGGTTCGGTTACCATGTGTTAATGCATTTGCCAGCAATAGACTTTAGGGCTTACGCCATTGGCAAAAATATACAAGAACAAATGGAGATTCCCGAAGATGCAGCGAAACCAATTTTAGAGTATACTTGGACGTTTAATGTCAATGGAGAGAATAAGGAATTTATGACTAACGGAAGTTATCCAGAAGTTGATGGAGATTATATAGGTGTTGAAACTAAAACAATAGATGAAGGTTATGTTCCGCCTATTCAGGATTTTTCTATTACTTCAGATGACGAAGACCTGACAACTTATTTTTTAGAAAAAGATAAGTTGGTACTTATTGCTATGTACAATATAAGCGCGTCTGAAGCGGATGGAGTGGCTAAGTTAAAAACCTTTACAGATGAAGCTTTACAAAAAGGGTACACGGTTATAGGATTAACATCATCTTACGTTGATTTGCAAAACGAGGTAAAGCAAAATTATAATCTCAATTTTGATTTCTATCTGTGTGATGAAAAGGTTATAAAAACCATAGTTCGTGCTAATCCAGGTATTGTCCTTTTAGAAAAAGGAACAGTTGTAAATAAAGCACATTGGAACGATATTGAAGATATAGAACTATAATTTGATAAGATATCTCGTAAATAAACTATTCTACGCATTCATCACCTTACTGGGTGTAGTTACGGTTATTTTCTTTTTATTCACTATACTCCCAGGCGATCCTGCTAAAATGATGTTGGGACAAAACCAATCTGCAGAACAGGTTGAAGCTGTAAAGAAAAAGTATGGTTTTGATAAGCCCCTTAGCACACAGTTTTTATATTACCTCAACGATTTATCTCCAATATCGTTTCATTCAAACAATTTTGAAGACTATACCTACTTAAGAACAGGTAAGTATAATGCAGCAAATCTATTTACAATCGGAAATACTACAACGGTTGTAAAAACACCTTACTTAAGAGAATCCTTTACCAAACAAGGAAAAAAAGTAACTGATGTTATTGGTGAAACTATTCCCAATACCTTTGTTCTAGCGGTTTCAGCAATTATAATTGCTATTATATTAGGAATAATCTTCGGTGTAATTTCAGCATTGTATAGAGATACTTGGGTGGATAAAACCATACAATTGCTCAGTACATTTGGTATGAGTGTGCCTTCTTTTTTTAGTGCCATTCTTTTTGCCTGGCTGTTTGGATTTGTATTACACAAATACACCAACTTAGAAATGACAGGAAGCCTTTACGAATTAGATGATTTTGGTGAAACAATGACTATAAAATGGAAGAATTTAATTTTGCCTGCCATAGTCTTAGGAATTCGTCCGTTGGCTGTCGTTATTCAGTTAATGCGTAACTCGCTTTTAGAGGTTATGAGTCAAGATTATATAAGAACCGCAAGGGCTAAAGGATTGAGTGAATTTAAAGTGATAAAAAATCATGCTTTAAAAAATGCTTTGAACCCTGTAGTGACAGCAATTTCGGGTTGGTTTGCGTCCATGTTGGCTGGTGCTGTATTTGTGGAATATATTTTTGGGTGGAATGGTCTTGGAAAAGAAATAGTTAATGCATTAAACACTTTGGACTTGCCCGTAATAATGGGATCAGTTTTAGTGATAGCAATAGTCTTCATAACAATAAATATTCTTGTAGATGTCATTTACGCATGGTTAGACCCTCGTGTTAAACTGTCTTAAATTAACTGACTATTATCAACTAGCATTATTCTTTAAAACCTTATTTTTGTAGTCTTCAAACTAAAGTAAAATCAATTTATAACATCATGAGAAAACATATTGTTGCTGGTAATTGGAAAATGAATAACGGCTTAATTCAGACTAAAACCTTAATCACGGAATTAATAAAGCAAGAAAAATCATCTGATGCTGAGGTGATGATTGCACCAACATTTACCAACTTGTGGCACGCTTTTGAAGCAACAAGACAATATGACATAGAAGTGATTGCTCAAAATATGCACTTTGCCGAAAATGGTGCATACACTGGTGAGATAAGTGCTGGTATGCTGAAGAGTGTTGGTATTAAAACAGTTATTCTGGGTCACAGCGAACGTAGAGCTTATTTTAATGAAACTGACGAGGCTTTAGCTAAAAAGGTTGATGCAGCTTTAGAAAACGATATGAGAGTTATTTTTTGTTTTGGCGAAGAATTAGCTGACCGTAAAGCAGGTAATGAAGAAACAGTGGTGGGAAGCCAAATTAGAAATGCTTTATTTGATTTAAGTGCAGATGCATTTAAACATATTGTTTTAGCTTACGAGCCTGTTTGGGCCATTGGTACAGGTGAAACTGCAACGCCAGAACAAGCGCAAGATATGCATGCCTTTATTAGAAATGCATTAGCTGAAAAGTATGGTAAAGACATTGCAGACAACGTTTCAATTCTTTACGGCGGAAGCGTAAAACCAAATAATGCCAAAGAAATTTTTTCTAAACCAGATGTAGATGGTGGACTTATTGGTGGTGCTTCTTTAAAGGCAGAAGACTTTTTTGCTATCGTGAATGCATTTTAAATGAATAACACGATTTACATAGGCTACGAGTTTAAAGTTGAGCCGCTTCAGCCAGCAACAGAAATTTTAATAGCAGAACTTGGCTATGCTGGCTTTGAAAGTTTTGTGGAGCATTCTGAAGGTGTTACAGCATATATTCGAAAGCAGGACTGGAACGCTTTTATTCTCGAGGATATTCATATATTAAATTCAGGCGAATTTGATATTTCTTATGAGTTTAATGAAATAGAGCAAACCAACTGGAATGAAGAGTGGGAAAAAAACTTTAAACCCATAGTTGTAGATGATTCAGTAACAGTACGTGCACCATTTCACGACAAGCCAAATACAAAATATGATCTTACCATAGAGCCCAAAATGAGTTTTGGTACTGGGCATCATGAAACTACTCATATGATGATTCAACATATTTTAAAGAATGATTTTGAAGGAAAATCTGTGTTAGACATGGGTTGTGGTACAGGTGTTTTAGCAATCTTGGCAGAAAAACTTGGTGCAACAAAGCTTGATGCCATTGATATTGACAACTGGTGTTATCTGAATAGTTTAGAAAATGTAGAGCGAAATGATTGTAAAAATATTTCGGTTTATGAAGGTGATGTTAAGCTTTTAGACGGAAAGCACTATGATACAATCATTGCAAACATTAATAGGAATATTCTATTAGCAGATATACCTACGTATGTTAAATGCCTAAACAGTAACGGAGAGCTGTATTTAAGTGGTTTTTATGAAGAAGACATTCCGTTGCTTGAAGATTTATGTAACAAGCACATGTTAAAATTGAAAGAAACAATA
>JASBSA010000059.1 GCA_030149175.1 Winogradskyella sp.
TAAGCTTCTTTGTTATTGTTTCCTGCTACAACCATTGTGCGCACAGCACCAATATAATTTGGCATTTTTAATTGATGCGTTTGCGTTTTTCCTGCATCTAAAAGGAAAGGTCCTAAATACGTTACTACAGGTTTAAAGCGATTAGCTTTTTTGTTCTTGCCTTTAGCAGCAGAACCATCACCACCAATAGCAAACACTTGGTCTATGCTACCAGAATATGCGCCAATAACATCATCAAAAACATCCCAGGTTTTAACACCCAAAGCTTCACGAGCGTAAAAACTATCCCAAGCATTTGGTGTTTTAAATCGGGTTAAATCGAGTAAACCTTCCTCAACAACAGCAATGGTGTAGGTCATTGGTTTGTTATTCTTTTCAGACACTTTTATCTCGTAAGATTGCTCAGGTCTAATAACATCTGGCATCTTAATTTGTGGCTCTAATTTGGTAGCAGGATTTTCTACCATCATAGGAATAACACCATACAAACGAATCGGTAAATCGTTAGAGGTTATAGCGTGAGGTTGTAACAACGAAATATTGATGAATACGTTTGGTGCCATTTCTGGCGTTACAGGAATATCAACTGTAGTTTCACCAGGTTGTGTTTTTACCCATTGGTGTTTTAAAACTTCCGTACCATTTTCTATGCTGATTAACGCTCTGCCTTCACTACCAGATGGAAAGGTTAATTTTGCCGTTTCGCCAACATTATAGTTGTCCTTGTCAGTAGAAAAGACTAACATTTTAGCGGCATCCTTGTCGCCAGATGGTGAGTTAGACCACCAGTTTTTATAGAAATATGCCGTACGACCTGTAGCGTGACCACTCACTGGGTCTACAATTCTGATGAGGTAGCGTCCACGGTCTTTCTCAGGAATATTGATTTTGAAGCTTGCTTTACCTGACGCATCTGTATCAATTTCATACTGCTGCATTGGTCTGTGGTAATTGCTAGATACGTAGCTCGACAGGTTATCGTAAGAGGAATTCCACCACCAACGCCATTGAACTTTATAGATTTTTACTTCTAATTTTTTACGCTGAATTGGTTTTCCGTTGGCATCAACCGTTGCAATGTCAAAGGTGTGATTTTCATCCGTAAAGAACGAGCCATAACGATTGCCTTCAGGCGAACGCAAACCAACAAAACTCTCGTAAGGTGCATACGGAACCGTAAACGCATCGAGTGAAAAATCGCCACCATTTTCAAAAGCACGAACTAAGAATTGTGCGTTTAACATTCCAGGTGCATTTTTTCCAATGTTTAATGTTGAATTTACTTTTGCATTGCCTTCAACATCGAGATTGCCTTCAAAAACGTTGGTTTCTTCCGTACTGAAATTGCGTGTTGGGTCGTTGAATTCATAATTTTTATAACCATTAAAACTGGTATATTTTGTGGTGAATTTTGCTTTAATCTCAGCTTTTAAATTCTTTGCAGGTGCGCCGTGAAGCCAAGCTACATTCAAATCACCTTGAAGCGGTTTGTTATTGGTCAACACCTTGTCTTCAAAATCTATTTTAATTTTTAAACGGTTCGGTTTTACCGTTTCAATTTTCAAACTTTTGGTAAAATTGGCACCACCAACCGAAACTTTAGCATTGTAATTTCCTGTTTTGTAATCTGACGAAGTAGGCACTTTAAAATCGTAGAAATTATTGATGTTATCTACCGAAACTTTACGATACACCAACTTACCAACGGGGTCTGTGATTTCTAATTTTACAGGATGACGTTTCGGTAATTTGTTCGCTTTGTCATTAAGCATAAAGGTTAAAAACAGGCTGTCGCCAGGTCGCCAAACACCGCGTTCGCCATAAATGTAACCCTTAAGTCCGCGTTGCAATCTGCTTCCAGACACATCGAATTTACTCAACGAAAGTGAGTTGCCATCAAACAATTTCACATAACTTACATTGTTTCCTTTTTCAGCAACTGCAAAAGCTGCACGTTTTTTGGTGTCAATTTCTACAATTCCATCTTGATTGGTAATACCATCGGCTAAAGCTTGCTGTTGATAGTTGTATAATGTGATTTTTGTGCCACGTTCTGGATTGGTGTCTAAAATATTAGTCACTGCAAAAAAGTAGGTATTGTCGTTGCCTTGCTTAGCAATAACACCAAGGTTAGAGCCAATGAGGTTGGCGGCAATGCCTTTGTTGCCGTAGTTGAAATACGATTCGGTACACGGATTATTTCTGTCTCGATAATTGTAATTTCGGTTTTTGTAACTATAAGTAAGGTTGTCCCAATAACGCTCTTCTCTTAAGTCTTGCTCTTCTTCTGAAAGGTCTTCGGAAGCATAAACATCATCCTCATAATAGTCGTTGTAATAATCATCATAGTAATCGTCTTCATCAACATCTGAAGTTTCAACATTTGACGAACAATCGTATAGGGAATAGTCTTTTTTGAAGTCGATTTCTACACGATAAATAGCACCAGCATCTGCTTGTAAATATTTAGATAAATCGATGCTGTAGGCTTTCCATTTGCCTGTGTTTTGAGATGGGCTTTGAATAAGCGTTATGGTTTCTTTCGCAATACGACGACCAACATTTCTAATCGCATAACTGTTATCACTATTGAGGTTGTTGTCTTGTAAAAACTGAAGCACATTATCTTCAAAAAGTTTGATGATTCGTACATCGACTTTACTCAAATTAACGGCCTCAAAATTGAATATTAAATCTTTTGAATTTGGAAGGATAGAACCACTGCTTACTAAGCGCACTTGAGGCTTTAATTCTTCAAACGTTAAGGTTTGGGTATACTGATTTTTGAGCTTAAAATCGTCTGTGTTTTTGATTCCAGTAAAGACGTCAACTCTAATATCTCCAACCAATTTAGTATCTGGATATACTTTTAGCACATTACCATCTACGATGTATTTTGGGTTTTTTACATTTTGAAGTGTTACCAAGCCAGCAAAATTCTGTTGCTTTTGTAATGGGTCTGAAAAGTTAATCGTTAGATGTTGCTCAGGATTTTGAATAACATTAGTCTCAATAATGGTAAAGTTGTTTTTACCTGGAATTTTGAGGTAATTTTTCCCTTTGTTATCTGCGCTAATGGCTTTACCATTCCAAGAGACAAGCACTTTGCTGTCTTCGATTTCGCGCTTAATGCTATCGATTTTAAATTCGAAATAACGAGACGTATCGTTACTTTCTAACCATACAATATTGAGGTCTTTATCGTTTTGAGACGCTTCGACCAACTTTTTAGCATCCTCTAATGCAATAACATCTGCCGATTGTAACGTTCCTAAAACATATTGCCATTCTTTGCTATACGATTGCAGATTGTTGGTGTTAAGATTGAAACTAGGTCTTATGGTTTTGAACTGAAAAGTGTAGTATTCAAAATCTTTTGGGATGTTTTTATAGATGTCAGCTAAGTTTACCGTTACGGTGTATTCGGTGTCTGGCTCTAGGTTTTCGTCTGGTGTAAATACAAGAGTGTGCTTGTTTAATGCTTTTAAAGAACCTTGAACATAAGGATGTGTTTTTACGATTTTGGCATCAATACTTTGCTCAGCTTCCCAGCCACTAACTTCCTCAGCTAAATTGATTTTTATCGGGTCAGCTATAGATACACGACCAGAAGTGGTGTAGCTAATATAATCACGAAATTTGAAAATGTTATCGGTTTCAACAGGCTTTTTTTTACAAGAAAGAATAAAAGTTAGCGAGAGTAGGATTAGAAGGTGCTTTTTTAACTGCATAGCTGATGATGGATTTAATAGTAAAACGTTGACTTAAAAAGAAGGGTAGGTGCTTTCTTGTTAAATACTTACGCCAGTTTTTTGTGATTTAGATTTTGGGTATTTGTTAAAATGTTCTTAAAGTTAAAAAATGTGAGTGGAAAGAAAGATATGAGTTAGAATTATTTTACTGTAGAAAGAGATATTAGTTTTGGTGTGCAAGGAATATGTCAGTAGAACTTAATCATCTTCAATATTGGCTTCTATTAGACTTAAGGTATTCTTTA
>JASBSA010000075.1 GCA_030149175.1 Winogradskyella sp.
TTATGGTGAAGTAACAAGTTTGGGTGAAACTATAAATTCTTCACGTACCGAAATATTTCCGTTTGTAAGCGCAGATAACAAATTGTATTTTACTTCTGATAGAAGAGGAGGAAAAGGAGGTTTAGATATTTATGTTTACGACTTAGACTCTGATGATACCCAACAAGAACCAAAATCATTAGAAGAGCCTATAAATAGTAAAGGAGATGATTTTTCATTTTTTTTGAATGATGATTTAACCACTGGCTATATTTCATCAAGACGTTATAAAGGTGAAGGTGGTGATGATTTGTATTACTTTTCAGGGTACAAATGATAAAATAAAATCTTAATTTGGATATCAGGTAAAAAATATTATAATTATCTGTAAATCAAAAGAGTGATGAGCTAAAAAAAGTAGATCGTTTTTTATTTGGTAAACTACAATGTCATTTGGTCATGAGCAGAAAAACATCTTACAAATATATCAGATATTTAGTTTTAATAACTGTATTTGTACTTATTAATATTGCTTTGAAATATGACGGAGTTTCTATTTTTTACCGTTATTTTATAAAGGCTATTATACCTCTACTTATTTTACATTACTTTTTTAAGAATATTCAAAATTATAAGAAACAAAAATCACTATTGGTAGTTTTTGGTATACTCTCATTTTTTGTAGGAGATTTATTTTTTTTAGACCGTTATTCTATTTTTAGTTTTAATATGGCGATAGGCCTTCTAATTTGTGCTAAAATTTGTTTTATAATATGTTTTTTAAACCACGAAGATTTCAAGTTTAAGCACATCATTCCCTTTTTAATTTTCTGTAGCGTATATATGCTTTTTCTTTTGACAGCTATATTTAATAATATCAAGGATATTTATTTCGTTCAAACACTAGTGTATTTATTTTTTACGCTAATGTTTGGTTTATTTACTTATCTAAGATATAAAGTTGTGAGTAGGGTTAGTTTCAACTTGGTTTTAATAGGTTTTTTGCTGATGTTAGTTGTAGATGGCCTTACGGCTTTGAATATGTTTTCATCTAGTTTTCGGTACAATATGTTTAGTAGTAGCGTAATTGCCTTAGCATTTAACTTATCGCAGTTTTTTATTGTAGTAGGCTTATTAAAAGAGAATACAGAAAAATCATAGAATAAGTAAAAATGATTTACTTAATTTTTTTGACCTGTTTTAGCTCAAGTAAATTAGTAGCATTTATCCCTAATCCTTTTACTTCTTTTCTGGTAAAACGTACCACTTCGTCATAAAACATAGGGACAATTGGTGCAGTGCTCATTACTAAGGAATCCATTTTAGTATAAAGCTGTGCTCGTACTTCTGGATTAATCTCTAAATAGGAGGCTTCATACATTTTATCGAATTCAGGATTCGAATAATGCGTGTAATTTGGTCCGTCTGGAGCAAAATTTTTGCTATAATAAAGTGATAGGTAATTTTCAGCATCAGGATAATCGGCAATCCAACTTGCCCTAAAAAAGTCGAGTTGACCGTTAGCTTTAGCATCTTTTAAACTGGAAGCAGGAATCACATCGATATTTACATTAATCCCAATTTTTTGTATTTCACGTTGAATGAATTCGCAAAAACTCAAATAGTTGCTCGTTGTGGTTAAGGTTACTTCAGGGTTTTGTATGCCAGTTTCTGATTTAAACTCCAAGACCAACTGTTTTGCTTTTTCGAGTTGATAGGTAAAACCAATAGTATCATAAAAACCTGGTAGTCCTTTCGGGATAAATCCACCAGTAGCAGGTATGCCAATGCCGTTTCGGAGATACGTAATCATCTTAGTCCTATCAAAACCAAGATTAACAGCTTGTCTTAATTTTAAAGCCTGAATTTCTTTAACCTCAGTTTCCATAAAAAAAGCCAGATACTCCGTGTTGAGGTATGGTCCTCGTATCATATTCACATCATCTGCATAAAAATCCCTAAGCTTACCTTCAGTGGTTAAAATTTCATCTTTGTATGAGGCATCCAATCCAGAAACAAAATCAATATTACCTTGTGCAAATTGCAAAAATTCACTTTGCTTATCAGGTAAAAATGAAATGGCTACGGCTTCAAGGTATGGTAATTGCTCTCCCTTTATATCAGTTTCAAAATAATTTTCATTGCGTCTAAAAACGAGTTTTATATTTTCTTCCCAGCGTTTAAATTTAAAAGGACCAGTACCAATAGGATTAGATCTAAAATCACTACCGTAATGTTCTACAATTTCCTTGGGAACTACCGAGCAGTATTTCATGGTGAGAAGGCCTAAAAATGCTGGAAACGGTTGTTTTAATTTTATTTGAAATGTAGAATCATTTAGGGCAGAATAACGTTCTACTTTTTTGAGTACCCAACTTCCTGGTGAAGCTAGTTTTTCGTCTTTCAGTCTATTGAAACTATATTCAAAATCTGATGCATTAACCGTTCTTGTAGAATCTTGGTTGCTGAGCGAAGTCGAAGTACCAAATAAATGATGCTTATGGAAATATACATCTTTTCTAAGGTTAAACGTGTAAGTTTTGGCACTGTCTGTAACCAACCAATTTTTAGCAATACAAGGTATTACGTTGAGTTGGGCGTCCATTTGCACTAGCCCATTAAAAAGCTGATGTGTGGCCCATATATCAGCCAAATCTTTAGAGAATGCAGGATCTAAAGAGCCAATGTTTTTGTGCTCGTTATACCTAAAAACCATTAGGTCTTTATTCTCGTTATTTTTAGATGCGCATGAAAACAAAATCACACTTGTTATTAAGAGGTTGAATAATAGGTATTTACTGTGTTTTTGCATCTAATTAATATGTTGTAAATTTGCGCGCCAAAGTCATATTTAACGCAGTCAAAATATCATCTGTGTAAAAGTAAATTTAAAAAGATCCTGAAACAAGCTCAGGATGACAAAAGATGAAAACAAAAAAGGTCGCATTTTATACTTTAGGTTGCAAGCTTAATTTTTCTGAAACTTCTACAATAGCAAGAAGTTTTAAGGATGAAGGCTTTGATCGTGTGGACTTTAGTGAGGAGGCAGACATTTATGTGATTAACACGTGTTCTGTAACAGAGAATGCAGACAAACGATTTAAGACTATAGTAAAGCAAGCTCAAAAAGTAAATCCAGATGCTTTTGTGGCGGCTATAGGTTGTTATGCTCAATTAAAGCCAGAGGAGCTTGCAGATGTTGGCGGAGTAGATTTGGTATTGGGTGCTACAGAAAAGTTTAAAATCACAGATTACCTTAACGACTTAACCAAAAACGATTTTGGTGAGGTGCATAGTTGTGAAATACAAGAAGCTGACTTTTATGTTGGCAGTTACTCAATTGGAGATAGAACCAGAGCGTTTTTAAAAGTTCAGGATGGTTGCGATTACAAATGTACGTATTGTACTATACC
>JASBSA010000078.1 GCA_030149175.1 Winogradskyella sp.
GTGCGCACGAGAAGACTCGAACTTCCACGACCTAAACGGTCACTGGCCCCTCAAGCCAGCGCGTCTACCAATTCCGCCACGTGCGCAAAATGAAAAGTAAATATAAAAAAAAAGTTAAGCATTTTAGCTTAACTTTTGTGACCGGGCTGGGGCTCGAACCCAGGACCCTCTCCTTAAAAGGGAGATGCTCTACCAACTGAGCTACCCGGTCATTAAGATGTTCTCTTAAATGAGGGTGCAAATATAAAATGTTTAATTAATAAAACAATACTTTTTCTACTTAAATTTTTGTTTTTTTGTTTTGACAAAGTTTGATGTCTAATTTTTAATTATTTAAGCTTTATGATAGTTGTTTTGATGGGATATATGGGTTCTGGTAAATCTACAATAGGTAAGAATTTAGCTACTATATTGAATAGCAATTTCTTAGACTTAGATGATTACATTTCTAGAAAAGAAAATACTTCAATTCCTAATTTGTTTAAGAATAAAGGCGAGATCTATTTTAGAAAAAAAGAGGCCTTTTATTTAAATGAGATATTGAATTCAAAAGAAAATATTGTTTTAGCACTTGGCGGTGGTACACCCTGTTATGGTAATAATTTAGATTTACTTATAAATAATGCAATGGTTAAGTTGTTTTATTTAAAACTATCATTGTCTATTTTGGTAGAGAGATTGTATAACGAAAAAGAAAATAGACCTTTAATTAGTCATTTAAAAACTAAAGAAGAGCTCACGGAATTTGTAGGTAAACATCTTTTTGAGCGTACCCATTATTATAACCAAGCTCCTAGTATTATAGTAGCGGATAATAAATCTAAGAAAGATATTATAGAAGACATTTTAATGTCATTAATCTAGGTAAGCTTCGTAAGGTTGTTTAGAAAGATTAACATGCACATGTTCAAAAAGCGATGTAGATAAAGAAATACCTTTAAAATCTGCTTTTACGGGATATTTTTTATGATTTCGGTTTACCAATACAGCTGTTTTGAATTGCTTTAATGGCACGTCTAAAAAATGCTTTATCCCATAAATTAAGGTACTGCCAGAGTTTAAAACATCATCAATTAAAACTATAGACTTGTTAGTATAGTCTTCACTCCTTATAGACGTTTTAATAGCGTTGGTTGGTTTTTCTTTGTCAATCGTAACTTTACAAAGAGTAGAGTTAATATCGGAAATCTTATCGAGCTGAAATTTAATTTTCTTAGCCAACACATAACCATTACTCTCAATACCAGCAATAATAATTTCAGACTCATTTACGTTGCTTTCGTAAATCTGATAAGCAATGCGCCTAATTTTGTGTTCAATTTCTTTATGACTTAAAATGGTATTCTTTGTTAATGCCATGGATTAGTATCCTAGTATGTTTATATATCTAAATGTCTACTTCGCACATCAAAGATAAAAAACAGTTCTTTACCATGTCTTTCTTTTATGGAATTTGTTGCACGCTCTAATGTTTTAATCTTAAAGTGCTTACTGAAAAGAGACTTATACTCATCAATACCACCGCCAAATGGTGGGCCAGATTCAGTTAACGGAAAATCAAAAAGCAACCCAACTAGCTTACCATTAGGTTTTAATAGTTGAGATATCTTTTCAACGTATGGTTTTCTTAAATCTGGGTTTAGCGCACAGAAAAAGGTTTGTTCAATAATAAGATCAAATGTTCTATTGAGTTCAAAAAAATCTTGATGTAATAAATGTTCATCAGGAAAATCCTTAACTCTGTTTTTTAAGTTTTCTAAGGGTTGTTTTGCAATGTCTAAAACATAAGTATTTGTAAATCCTTTATTCCAAAACAATTCAGCTTCAAAGCTATTGCCAGCACCAGGAATTAATATAGAAATAGACTTATCCTTTAATTGTTTTATATATTCCTTTATGGGTGGTGATGCGTATCCAATATTCCATCCAGTTTTATTTTCTTTATACCTTAGATCCCAATACGCTTTATCAAACTTATTCTTCTTCATAAAAACTATCAATATCTCTTCTGTCCTTTTTGGTAGGTCTTCCTGTTCCTTTTTTGCGGTAATAATCCTTACTATATTTCAGAAGCTCTTTTGCAGCAAAAGCTTCTTTTGGTGTTGTATCTGTTCTGTATATATCTACAAGTTTTGCTCCAACACGATTTTGAGGTAAATCATTAACCGTTAGTTGATAGGTGATTTGATCTTTCCGTAACTCTATTTTATCTGTTGGGTAAACCTCTCTAGACGGTTTTGCCGTTGTACCATTTATCTTTATTTGACCTTTTTTGCAGGCTTGGGTTGCTATGCTTCTTGTTTTGTAATAGCGCACACACCAAAGATATTTATCTATTCGCATATATTTTTAACTAAAATCTACGTTAACCTTTTGGCATAAAAATATTAATTTAATGTATCTTGCACCACATATTAAAGCAATAATGAACACTTGGTAAAGTTTGTGGTTAATTTTATCAAAACAATAATTTATAACATGAAATCAATAAAATTTATACTTTTTTTAGCGTTTGTATCGGTACTTGCTGTGTCTTGTAAAGAAGATGATGACGTAAATGTGCCTGATGTTGAAGTTAGGGATAGGGGAGAACAACAAGTTGTGGATAGTGATTCGTTGGTTAATTATCTTTCTAGCCATTATTATAATTCAGGTTTTTTTGAGACAGGTTCGAATCATAAATATACAGATATAGTAATAACCGAATTGCAAGATGGTGGAGTCGTACCTGATGGACATACTCTGCTAATGCAAGCCGTAGAGACCTACACAACCACTTTTGAAGAAACTGAATATGAATATTATATTTTGAGGCTCAATCAAGGTGGTGGTGAGGCTCCAAATTTTACAGATCGTGTTTTTGTGAGATATGAAGGGACATCAATTAATACAGATGAAACATTTGACTCTGTTGCCAGTCCAATTGTGTTACCTTTACAAGGTAATTTAATCAGCACATCAGGCGCAATAAAGGGTTGGCAATTAGTTATGCCTAATTTTAATTCAGCAACAGATTTCACAATAGAGAATGGTTTTGTTAATTATAATAATTTTGGTTTAGGCATGATGTTTATACCATCAGGCTTAGGTTATTTTTCAGGCACAAATACAGGTGTTTCATTTGATAATTTAGCTTTTAAGTTTGAATTGATTCGTTTTGAGGTTGAAGATCATGATGGTGATGGAATACCATCGTATATTGAGGATTTAGATAGTGACTTGGATGTTTCTAATGATGATACAGACGAGGATAATTTTCCAAATTTTATAGATTTGGATGATGATGGAGATGGTGTTGGTACTGTAGATGAATTAATGTCAAACACCTATACGGTTGACACAAACATGAATGAAGAAGAGCCTATTTTAGATTCTGGTGAATATGAGGTGAGCCGTTCTACATCTGACGGTATTTTAACTATTAATACAGTTAAGGTGGTAGATTCAGATAATAATGGTACGCCAGATTATCTACAAGAAGATATTTCTATAAATTATAATGAAGAAGAGGAAGGTTGATTTATCTTACCAATTAAGAATAAAATAAAAAAGACGCTCTAATCAGAGCGTCTTTTTTATTAATATGATTTTACTATCAATTTTACAACGCTATAGAAAGACTTAGTATTAACTGGTCTGGTCTTGTGTCTATCCTACTCAAATCTGTTGTAATATTATTATTTATAAATGTGGCCTCATTATCATTAAAGCCACGCTCGTATCTAAGATCTATCCCAATTTTATTAAAATTAAGACCAATACCAAAGTTAAGACCCACAGAAAAGTCATCTTCAACATTGTCAATATCAATACCTTCAAACTCAGTATCTAGTATGTATTGTAAAGATGGACCTCCAAAGACACTAACTGGCCCTAAAACTTTAATTCCAACTAAAAGCGGTGCATCGATTTTTTTAACGTTGAAGGCATTACTATCATAATCACTTTTGGTAGCTGTATAAACGAGTTCCGGTCTAAAATATAATTGATCACCAATTTTTCCGAAAAGCCCTATATGATAACCAATATTTCGGTCGGGGTTTTTAGCATTATCTCCAATGGACTCAAAATAATCTCCATTGGCACTGTAATTTAAACCACCTTTAAATCCAAAAGAACTTCCCTTTTGGGCATGAGCATTTAATCCAATAAATACTACAACTACAGCTAAAAGAACTGCTTTTTTCAAATTTTTCATAATGTTCGTTTTTAAGATTAGATATCTAAATATCAAAAACGTTGCCAAAATGAAGTTATTTTCTTTTCAAGACTTTTTTTACCGCCTCTTGTATAGCAAAACTATTTAATCCATATTTTTCCATAAGCTGTGCTGGTGTACCAGACTCGCCAAAGGTATCCTTAGTTGCAACAAACTCTTGAGGTGTTGGTTTATTTAGCGCTAAGACCCTAGCAACACTTTCCCCAAGACCACCTAAGTAGTTGTGCTCTTCTGCTGTTACAACACATCCTGTTTTAGATACAGAGTCTAAAATAGCTTTATCATCTAAAGGTTTTATAGTGTGTATATTTATAACCTCTGCAGAAATACCGTTTTCATTTAAAGCTTTAGCAGCTTCTAAAGCTTCCCAAACCAAATGGCCAGTTGCTATAATAGTAACATCGTTCCCTTCAGTTAATTTTACGGCCTTTCCGATTTCAAACTCACCATTTTCAGGTGTAAAGTTTGGTACTTTAGGACGTCCAAATCTTAAATAAACAGGGCCGTGATGCTTGGCAATGGATAAGGTTGCAGCTTTTGTTTGATTATAATCGCAAGTATTGATAACGGTCATTCCTGGTAGCATTTTCATCAATCCAATGTCTTCCAAAATTTGATGAGTGGCTCCATCTTCACCTAATGTAACACCTGCGTGAGATGCACAGATTTTTACATTCTTATGAGAATACGCTACGCTTTGGCGAATTTGATCATAAACTCTACCAGTAGAAAAATTAGCAAACGTACCTGTGAAAGGAATTTTTCCTCCTATTGTCATACCAGCAGCAATACCAATCATATTAGCTTCTGCAATGCCAACTTGAAAAAAGCGTTCGGGATGATTCTCTTTAAATTCATCCATCTTAAGAGAACCTGTTAAATCAGCACAAAGTGCAACAACATTTTCATTCGTTTGTCCTAACTCTGTTAATCCAGCTCCAAAACCTGAGCGTGTGTCTTTATTTCCTGTATTTGTATATGTTTTCATTTTGTGTTTTGATTGCTGATTAATAATCTCCTAAGGTTTCTGCGTTTTGAGCTAAGCCGTTAGCCAGTTGCTCATCGTTTGGTGCTTTTCCATGCCATGCATGCGTATGCATCATAAAATCTACACCATTGCCCATAACTGTTTTTAATAAGACACAAATAGGTTTTCCGTTTCCTGATAGTGATTTGGCTTTTGCCATACCTTCTAATATGGCTTCAATAGTATTTCCTTTTTCAATTTCTACAACATCCCATCCAAAAGCTTCAAACTTGGCTTTTAAGTTGCCCATCGGCAATACGTTGTCTGTAGAACCATCGATCTGCTGTCCATTAAGATCTACTGTAGCAATGAGGTTATCTATTTTGTTTCCCGCTGCATACATTATAGCCTCCCAATTTTGACCTTCTTGTAATTCCCCATCACCATGAAGACTGTAAACAAGATGATTATCCTTATTTAGTTTTTTAGTTTCAGCAGCACCAATAGCCACAGACATACCTTGGCCTAATGAGCCGGATGCTATTCTAATACCAGGAAGACCTTCATGTGTAGTTGGGTGGCCTTGCAGTCTAGAGTCTATTAATCTAAACGTATTTAACTCTTCAACAGGAAAATATCCTGTTCTCGCAAGCACACTGTAATAAACAGGTGAAATATGACCATTGGATAAGAAGAATAAATCTTCACCAATTCCATCCATATTAAAACCATCTTTGGTTTCCATTATTTCTTTGTAAAGACAAACGAAAAATTCTGCGCAACCTAGTGATCCGCCTGGATGACCAGAGTTTACTTTATGTACCATGCGTAGAATGTCTCTACGAACTTGAGTAGTTAAATCCTCTAATTGTTGAATATTAGACATGTTAATGAGCTTAAATTAATGCTGCAAAAATAGCTTTTTTATAAGTTGCATTCAAAAGTCGTATCCCCTCACTTATTAACGATTTTAATGAATTGCTAACAAGTTTTGAATTTAATTAAGATGTCAATGTATTTGAGTTAATTATATTTGCCAGCAGACTTACATTTATGAAAGTCCATAATGAGCATTTATTGTTTACGGTACAATACTGTTCAGTGTGTTAAGGTTTAGGAAAAGAAACTGCAATATTTAATTAGATGACGTTTAATCACTTAGCAAAAGATAAAGAAACAAAAGCAAGAGCTGGAGTTATAACAACCGATCATGGCAAAATAGAAACTCCGATATTTATGCCTGTTGGTACTGTTGCGACAGTTAAAGGCGTTCATCAGCGCGAATTAAAAAATGATATTAATCCAGATATCATACTTGGCAATACGTATCACCTTTATCTAAGACCGCAAACACCTATTTTAGAGCAAGCAGGTGGACTTCATAAATTTATGAATTGGGATCGCAATATTTTAACGGATTCGGGCGGGTATCAAGTATATTCTTTGTCAGCGAATAGAAAAATAAAGGAGGAAGGAGTAAAATTTAAATCGCATATTGATGGTAGTTATCATGTTTTTACACCCGAAAATGTTATGGAAATTCAACGTTCAATAGGTGCAGATATCATTATGGCGTTTGATGAATGCACGCCTTACCCATGTGATTATAATTATGCAAAGCGATCTATGCATATGACGCATCGTTGGTTAGAACGCTGTTTAACACATTTAGATAAAATACCCTTTAAGTATGGTTACGAGCAAACCTTTTTTCCGATAGTGCAAGGCAGTACTTATAAGGATTTAAGAATACAGTCAGCTGAGTATATAGCAAATGCTGGAGCCCAGGGAAACGCCATTGGAGGGTTGTCTGTAGGTGAACCAGCTGAAGAAATGTATGCAATGACCGAAGTTGTTTGCGATATATTGCCAGAAGATAAGCCGCGCTATTTAATGGGTGTAGGTACGCCAATCAATATATTAGAAAATATTGCGTTAGGTGTAGATATGTTTGATTGTGTTATGCCAACTAGAAATGCCAGAAACGGTATGCTATTTACAGCACATGGTACAATAAACATTAAAAATAAAAAATGGGTTGATGATTTTTCACCAATAGATGAAATGGGCATTACCTTTGTTGATACGGAATATAGTAAGGCATACCTAAAGCATTTATTCTCTGTAAATGAATTGTTAGGGAAACAAATCGCTACGATTCATAACTTAGGATTTTACTTGTGGTTAGTTAGAGAAGCTAGAAAACACATTATTGAAGGCGATTTTAAAGTTTGGAAAGAAAAAATGGTCAAACAAATGGATAAAAGATTATAGTAAGTGAAAATCTTAGATTGGTACATACTAAAGCGCTATTTGTTAACATTTTTAATGATGTTGCTATTGTTTATTCCTATAGGTATTACAGTAGATTTAGCTGAAAAAGTTGGCAAAATAATAGAAAACGAAGCACCTTTTGGTGAAGTTACAGCGTACTATATAGATTTTACAGTTTACTTTGCTAATCTTTTATTCCCGCTATTTTTATTTTTATCGGTTATCTGGTTTACATCTAAGCTAGCTAACAATACAGAAATAGTAGCTTTTTTAAGTTCTGGAGTGTCGTTTACTAGATTTTTAAGGCCTTATTTAATAGGCGCAACAATAGTAGCTTCTGTAGCCTTGGTTTTAGGAATGTATTTAGCTCCTATAGCCAGTCAAGGATTCAATGAGTTTAAGTACAATTATCTTAAAAAGAACAAAAAAATACAGAAGACTAGAGATGTATATCAGCAGATCAATGATAATGATTACATCTATGTAAGTAGTTTTATCCCTAAAACTAAGTCAGGTAGTAATTTCACGTACGAACATTTTGAAGGTAATGAATTGAAATACAAAATCTTTGCTGATTACATTAGATTTATAGAAAAGGACAGCAGCTATAGATTAACATCTTACGTAAAACGAACGTTTGAAAATGGTTTTGAAACTGTTGAGAAAGAGCGTAGAAAAGACACAATTTTCCCCTTTGAACTCGAGGACTTAACGCCAGTTGAATATGCAGCTGAAACAAAATCTTATGGAGAACTACTCAGGTTTATTAAAGCTGAAAAAAAGCGTGGCTCACAAAACATAGGAAGATACGAAGTGGTAAAACTAAAAAAATGGAGTTTACCAGTTTCCATATTTATATTAACAATTATCGCAGTTGCAGTATCTTCTGTAAAGCGTAGGGGAGGTATGGGAGTTAATTTAGCTTTTGGTATCGCTATTGCTATGATTTATGTCTTTTTTGATAAAATATTTGGAGTAATGGCTGAGCAGTCCAATTTTTCACCTGTTATTGCTGTCTGGTTTCCTAATATAATATTTGGTATTTTAGCTATATACCTTCTACAAAATGCCAAACGCTAGATTTAAGGATTATCTTCACTTACACTTTCTGGTTTTTATAGCTGGTTTTACAGCAATTCTTGGTAAAGAAATATCTGTAGGTGCTACAGCAATTGTATGGTACAGAATGGCTATTGCAGCAATTTTAATGTTAATCTATATAAAGATTGTAAAACTAAACATTAAGGTAAATAAAAAAGCAATCTTAAAATTTTCTGTAGCTGGCATCATCATAGCATTACATTGGATTACCTTTTTCGAGTCTATAAAACAATCAAATGTTTCAATAGCATTGGCTATGTTTTCATCGGGCGCCTTTTTTGCATCCTTTATAGAACCGATCTTTTTCAAAAGACGGATTTTAGTCTATGAAATAGGTTTTGGTTTAGTGGTAATTCTCGGAGTATTTTTAATTACCAGTAGCGAATTAAAATACATTAACGGTATTATATTAGGATTACTTTCAGCGCTTTTTTCAACCTTGTTTGCCGTTATCAACGGACGGTTTATTGAACGCTACAATGCTACGGTTATTTCATTTTATGAATTTATTAGTGGTGTTATTTTTCTAAGTCTATTTATACATTTTTCAGGGATTCATTTTAATGAGGAGTTCTTTAAACTCTCTCAAATGGATTGGGTTTTTATTTTTATTTTGTCTTCGGTTTGTACGGCATATGCATTTATTGGTGCAGTAGAAGTTATGAGATATATAAGCCCTTTTACGGTTATATTAACCTATAATTTAGAGCCAATTTACGGAATAATTTTAGCCCTATTCCTTTTTCCAGAGACCGAAAAGATGTCATCCCAGTTTTATTTAGGAGCGGCTTTAATAATATCAATAGTGCTCTTCGATGCTATATTAAAAAACAGTAAAGCACGAAAACGAAAAAAGACGCCTGTTAACAATTGAAGTTTGTATATTTGTAAACTTAACTAACTAAAAACTAACTTCAAATTGTATGGAATATTTAGAGTTTGAATTACCCATAAAAGAATTAGAAGAGCAGCTCGATAAATGTCAAATTATTGGAAAAGAGAGTGATGTAGATGTTACTGAAACCTGTAAGCAAATTGAAAAGAAGCTAGCTGAAACCAAAAAAGAAATTTATAAAAACCTAACCGCTTGGCAGCGTGTTCAGTTGTCACGTCACCCTAATAGACCTTATACTTTAGACCATGTTCGTGCACTTTGTGGTGATTCTTTTTTAGAATTGCATGGCGATCGCAACGTGAAGGATGACAAAGCAATGATTGGTGGTTTAGGTAAAATAGGCGATCAAACATATATGTTTATAGGTCAGCAAAAAGGATATAATACAAAAACAAGACAATATAGAAATTTTGGAATGTCTAACCCAGAAGGCTATCGTAAGGCGCTACGTCTTATGAAGTCTGCAGAAAAATTTGGGATTCCTGTAGTAACATTGATAGATACTCCTGGTGCATATCCTGGTTTAGAAGCAGAAGAAAGAGGACAAGGTGAGGCTATTGCAAGAAACATTTTAGAAATGTCTCGTTTAAAAGTTCCAATCATTACAATTATTATAGGTGAAGGAGCCTCTGGTGGTGCGTTAGGAATTGGAGTTGGAGACAAAGTATTAATGTTAGAAAATACGTGGTATTCAGTAATATCACCTGAATCTTGTTCGTCTATTTTATGGAGAAGTTGGGAGTACAAAGAGCAAGCGGCAGAAGCTTTAAAGCTAACAGCTAAAGACATGAAACGCATGAAACTTGTAGACCAAATCATTAAAGAGCCTCTTGGTGGTGCCCATACAGATAGAGAAAAAACATTTTTAGCAGTAAAGGATGCCATAGTAAAATCTTATGAAGAGTTAAAAAACTTATCACCAAAAGAATTGGTTAAAAACCGAATGGATAAATACGATGAAATGGGAGTCTATAAAGACTAAATCCAACAAACATAAGCAACTAAAAAAAAAGCCGGAGTTTAATCTTCGGTTTTTTTTTCGCTATTAACATTATTATTAAGTTATTAACAGTTGCATTGTTGAAGACCTGTTAAGAACGGAAATGAGATACAATGCCGTTCATCGATACTATTTAACTACTTTTGTTATTTATGAAACAACCCAACCCAATACAAGGTTATAAAGTCGATAAAAGCACTATTATTAGCTTAGAGAAAGGGAAAATACCACCTCAAGCCATTGATTTAGAAGAAGTTGTGCTTGGCGCCATGATGATAGATAAAAAAGGTGTTGATGAGGTTATTGATATTTTAAGTCCAGAAGCTTTTTATAAAGATGCCCATAAATATATCTTCGAAGCAATTTTCAAATTATTTGAAAACAGTGAACCTATTGACTTATTAACCGTTTCCTCTCAATTAAAGAAAGATGAAAAACTAGATTTGGTTGGCGGCGATTTTTACCTCATTTCTTTAACTCAACGCGTATCCTCTTCAGCACACATAGAGTTTCATGCGCGCATTATACTTCAAAAGTTTATTCAAAGAAGTTTAATTAAGATTTCTAACGAAATAATAGAAGATGCTTACGATGAAACAAAAGATGTTTTCGATCTTTTAGACAATGCTGAGGCCAAACTTTATGAAGTCACTCAAGGCAACGTAAAAAAATCTACCGAAACAGCTCAAAGCTTAGTAATACAGGCTAAAAAGAAAATTGAAGAAATCTCTAATAAGGAAGGCTTAAGTGGTATACCAACAGGGTTTGACAAGCTAGATAAGTTAACCTCTGGTTGGCAGCCAAGTGACTTAATCATTGTAGCAGCACGTCCTGGTATGGGTAAAACCGCACTTACGCTTACCATGGCCAGAAATATTGCTGTAGATTTTAATCAGGCAGTGGCTTTCTTTTCTTTAGAAATGTCTTCTGTACAGTTGATTACGCGTTTAATTTCTAGCGAAACTGGTTTGTCATCAGAAAAACTAAGAACAGGGAAACTTGAAAAACACGAGTGGGAACAACTTAACGTAAAGGTAAAAACTTTAGAAAAGGCACCCTTGTTTATTGATGATACACCATCGCTTTCGATTTTCGATTTAAGAGCAAAAGCAAGGAGGTTGGCATCCCAATATGACATTAAGGTAATAATGATTGATTATTTACAGTTGATGACTGCTGGAGGAAGCCAAAAAGGCGGAAATCGTGAACAGGAAATTTCTATGATTTCTCGTAACCTTAAGGCCTTAGCAAAAGAGCTCAACGTACCTGTTATTGCTTTGTCGCAGCTATCTCGTGCTGTTGAAACTCGTGGAGGTAGTAAAAGACCTCTCCTTTCAGATTTACGTGAATCTGGCGCTATTGAGCAAGATGCTGATATTGTCTCGTTTATCTACAGACCTGAATATTATAAGATTGACGAATGGTATGATGAAGAACGTTCACCAACCGAAGGGCAGGGAGAATTTATAGTAGCAAAGCACAGAAATGGTGGTTTGGATAACATCAGATTGAAGTTTATAGGACATCTAGGTAAGTTTGATAATTTGGATGATTTTGATACACCTTTTGAGTTCCAATCCAAACTGAATGCGGCAGCAAATGACGATACTTTTAAGCCAGATAACTTCCCTTCTGCTTCAGATGCATTTGATGGACCAGAGGATGATGATGTCCCTTTTTAACATCATTTTATAAGTGTTGACCCTTCTTTTTAGCCTATCTTTACGTTTCGTTATTTAAGAAGAAAATTGCCTCATGTTAGACCAAAGACGCACAACAAACATCTTGTTGTTAATTATAGTTATTCCTTTAGTATTTTATTTACTTAAAGTCCTATCGTTTATATTCATTCCGTTGATTTTTTCAATGTTTATTGCATTGTTGTTTTTGCCACTTATGCGACAATTAGGTCGAAAAAAAGTACCAAAATTTTTGAGTATCATAGTAGTTTTGCTGTTAGTGTCAACTTGTGTTTACTTGGGTATAGAATTAATTAAGCTATCTAGTAAAGAAATTTTGGCTACAAAATCAGACTTCTTTCCTAAGGCAGAAGAAAAATTGTCAGATTTAAAGGTATATCTATCAAGCAGTTTTGGAATTGAGTTTGACCAGGATAAGAACTTTTTAGCGCAATTTTTTGAAAAAGAAAATTTAGGGTCAACTTTTGGGTTTTTAAGAACGTTTTTAACAACGTTACTAATGACAGCTTTTTTTGTAGTCTTGTGGTTGGGTGAATCCATAAACGTTCACAATCTTTTAAATAACACGTTGCTTAAACAGAAACATACCTCTATTAAGGCATTTATGAAGATTGAAAAAGACCTTATAAAATTCATAAAGGTGAAGTTTTTGGTCAGTGCATTAACAGGTCTATTTACAGGTCTAATGTGTGTCTTTTTTGATGTGAGCTTCCCAATTTTTTGGGGTTTGTTTGCCTTTGCTATCAACTTTGTGCAAATGGTAGGTTCATTTATTTCAGTAATTCTACTTTCAATTTTTGCATTTGTTGAATTAGATCCCACAAGTACCTTATTATTTTTTATACTATCAATTACACTTGTACAAGTAGTGTTTGGTGCCATTTTAGAACCAATTTTTATGGGGAAATCGTTCTCTATAAACATCATTGCCGTATTGGTAATGTTGATGTTTTGGGGTTTTTTATGGGGAATTCCAGGCTTGATAATGGCAATTCCTATAACAGTTTTTGTCAAAATAATTTTAGAACAGTTTCCAAGCACCAAGGTAATAGCCAGTTTACTGTCTGGGACCCAAACCAAAATAGATTAAGTGTTTTCTGATAATTAGAAGTTGTAATTTTAAGTATCTTTCTAACATAAACTTAAAATTATGGTTCACGGTACGCACAATGCCCAAGAAGATTCTAGAAATAACAAAATTCTCATTTCTATAAACGATCAACTTTTTCCTAGAAATGAAGCTAAGATTTCAGTTTTTGATAGCGGATATTTAGTAGGTGATGGAGCTTGGGAAGCCTTGAGATTACACAACGGTGTTTTAGTGTTTTTAGAAGAGCATTTCAATCGATTGTGGCAATCTGCAAAAACCGTGGGAATGGCATTACCATTTACTAAGAAAGAGCTAACCCAAAAAGTTTTGAACACACTCAATGCTAACGGTATGAAAGATGGTGTACACGTTAGAATAATGGTAACACGAGGCATAAAAAAGACACCATCACAAGATCCGCGTTTAACGATTTCTGGTCCTAATGTCGTTATCATTCCTGAATATAAAAAAGCTTCAAAGGAGTCTAAAGAAAAAGGCATTACATTGTTTACCAGCACCATTAGAAGAGGCTCACCAGATTACTTAGATCCTAGGTTGAATTGTCACAGTAAGTTACACGAAGTGCAAGCACTAATACAAGCCATTGAAGCTGGTGCTGACGAAGCGTTAATGTTAGATGTCAACGGATTTGTAGCCACGTGTAATGCCACAAATTTCTTTATGGTTAAAAATGGAGAAGTGTGGACATCTACAAGCAAGTATTGTATGAATGGGATCACCAGAGCTAAAGTTATAGAGGTGTGTAATTCTAACGAAATTACATGTGTTGAAAAAGACTTTTCCTTATTTGATGTGTATGGTGCAGACGAAGCCTTTGTAACAGGAACCTTTGGCGGATTAACACCAGTCACAAAGATTGATGGAAGGCAGATTGGTGAAGGTAAATTTGGAGAAATGACAAGAAAATTAAGTGGTTTGTACGAAAATTTAATAGAAAGTGAAGTTGCCAATGGATAACATAAAACGAATTTGTTTGTGGTCTGGACCAAGAAATATTTCTACTGCATTGATGTATGCTTTCGCCCAACGTGTAGACACAAAAGTGTTTGACGAACCCCTTTATGGGTATTATTTAAAGCAGCATCCCGTGGCACATAGTTACCATCCAGGCGCAGAAGATATTTTGCAAACGATGGAGACTAGTGGCAATAAAGTTATTCAAATGATGCTACGCAATGATGAAATGCCAGTATTGTTTTTTAAACACATGACGCACCATCTTTTAGATTTAGATTGCAGTTTTATGAAAGACACCATCAATATCATACTAACAAGAGATCCTAAAGATATGTTGCCGTCTTTTGATAAGATTATAAAAGTCCCTTCTTTGGATGATGTAGGATACCAATTGCATATAGATCTTTTGAATTATTTTGAAAGTCAGAGCATTCCTTTCAAGGTTATAAATTCTAAACAAGTCCTTAAAAATCCAGAAGATACACTACGTAAGTTATGCGAATTTGCAGATATCCCATTTGAAAAATCAATGTTGTCTTGGAAACCTCAGAAAAGAGAAGAAGATGGTATTTGGGCAAAATATTGGTATCATAACGTTCACAAATCGAGTGGCTTTCAAAAATATGAACCAAAAAAAGAACCCTTTCCAGAACATTTAAATCCGCTACTAGAAGAATGTTTACCTTATTACAATAAACTAATGGAATATACCATTTAGCTCCTAAAAGAATGATAAAATGAACGACAATAGACTAAAATTTAATTATATTTCGTTCTAAATCTATGATCTTGAAAAAATTAATCTTCATATTACTAGGGTTATTTCTTAGTATCAGTGTACACGCTTCGTACATTTTAATTCCTATGGATGCCGAATCCCAAGAAAATCACTTAAAAGCGTATGGTGTCACCTATTGGACCCTAGAGCGAGAGTTGAAAGTAAACTGGTTGTTAAATTATAGAGGAGGTTCTTTTTTGTTGCCCGATGCTGAGATTATTCAGCGCGAATGTCAAATTAGAGGCGTGTCTTTTGAAGTAATTTCGGATTCTAAGGCTCAAGAAATTTTGGATGAAATTGCCAGTCCTGCAGTAAACCAAGAAGCTGTCGTGTTAGAAAAAGCCCCTAAGATTGCAGTCTACACACCTTATGGCAAACAACCCTGGGACGACGCGGTAACGATGGTTTTAACTTATGCCGAAATTCCATATGAAACCATTTATGACGAAGAAGTCCTAAACGATGAATTGTTACTTTACGATTGGTTGCACTTGCATCACGAGGACTTTACTGGTCAATATGGAAAATTCTACAGAACGTATCGTTCTGCAGCGTGGTATATTGAAGAAAAAAAAGCGGCAGAAGAATTAGCAAATAAGCTGGGTTACGATAAAGTTTCTGAAGCAAAATTGGCTGTAGCATTAAAAATTAGAGACTATGTTGTAGGTGGTGGATTTATGTTTGCAATGTGTTCCGCAACCGATAGTTTTGATATAGCACTATCCGCTGAAGGAGTTGATATTTGCGAGCCAATGTTTGATGGTGATGGTAGTGATCCTGGTTACCAAAACAAGATAGATTATTCTAAAACTTTTGCATTTAAGGATTATGTTTTGGAGAGAAGCCCAAATGTTTACGAGTTTTCTTCAATTGATATGACGTCTAAGCGTCAAATACCTTTTAAAACAGATTACTTTTCGTTAATGGAATACTCTGCGAAATGGGATCCTATTCCTACTATGCTAACCCAAAATCATACATCTTTAGTCAAAGGGTTTATGGGGCAAACCACATCATTCACTAGAGACGAAATAAAATCTAATGTGTTGGTTATGGGAGAAAATAGAACAAATGGAGAGGCCAAATATATTCACGGTATCAAAGGAAAAGGCTTTTTTACATTTTATGGAGGCCACGATCCTGAAGATTATACGCATAGAGTAGGAGACCCAAAAACGGAGTTAGACCTACATCCAACATCACCTGGCTATAGATTAATTCTTAATAATGTTTTGTTTCCAGCTGCTAAAAAGAAGAAACAAAAAACGTAATAGAAATTCCATAAATGAAATTCTTTCAAAAGGAAATTAGGCTAGAAGCCCACTCAAGAGGTTTTCATCTCGTTACTTCAAAAATAATAAATTCAATACCTGAGGTTGAACAGATAAAAATCGGTCAATTACAAGTTTTCATAAAACATACGTCTGCTGGTTTAACCATTAATGAGAATGCAGACCCAACGGTAAGATTTGATTTTGAAAGTCACATCAATAAAATGGTGCCAGAAAATCAGCCTTATTATAAGCATACTTTTGAAGGATCTGACGATATGCCAGCGCACATAAAAGCATCTTTAATGGGAGCTTCTGTAATAATTCCAATTACAAATGGTAAATTAAATTTAGGTATTTGGCAAGGTATTTACCTGTGTGAACATAGAAACAATGCTTCAGGAAGACATTTGGTAATAACTGCATTTGGTAATTAGTTGATGGAAACAAAAAATCCGACTCGTGAGAATCGGATTTTTATAAGCGAAATGTTGTTATTAATTTGGCTAAAAGCCTTACTTTACTTTGTTTACTATTGCTTCAAAAGCTTCTGGGTGATTCATAGCTAAATCTGCAAGAACCTTACGATTCAATTCAATGTTGTTAGCTTTTAATTTACCCATAAACTTAGAATAGCTCATTCCGTGTTGTCTTGCACCTGCATTAATACGCATAATCCATAACGCGCGGAATGTTCTTTTTTTGTTTCTACGGTCTCTGTACGAGTATTGCATCGCTTTGTCAACCGCATTTTTTGCTACTGTCCAAACGTTTTTACG
>JASBSA010000095.1 GCA_030149175.1 Winogradskyella sp.
AAATAATCCACACAAGAACAGGCTATACACCAGGAAGCGAGGAGGAGCTTTTTGAAATTGTAAAAGAACATTCTAAATAATAATTGATTACCTACTAACTAACCTAACTAAAATTTACATTTACATATGAAAAAGCTTTTAATGCTGTTAACATTTTGTTTTACTGTAAACCAAATGTCAGCACAATGGCTCGATAACTTGCGTGTCGGTCTAGAATCTAACATGGCTTGGTATAACGATGATAAACGTACAGGACCTTTCTTTGATGATGAAAATAACGATGGAGATGAGCACCTTAGGGTTAATTCGTATTTAAAATTAGACTATAACTTTCTTAAAAATTTAACGGCTACAGTTCAATTAGAATCCTATGAGCCATTGGCGTTATTAAATTATTCGCCAAATTTTGATGGTACAAATTTTGGTATTTATTCACTAAACTACAAGAGTGATTTGTTAGAAGCGAGTGCTGGACACTATTACGAGCAGTTTGGTAGCGGTCTTATACTCAGAAACTGGGAAGATAGGCAGCTTGGTCTTAATAATGCGTTGTTGGGAGGAAGAGTCAAAATATCTACAGATTTCTTTTCAACTACACTGTTATACGGCAGGCAACGCGTTGGTTTTGAAACAGCAGATAGTAATATTTTTGGATGGAATACAGAAGTCGATATTTCTAATATTTTTAAGTTTGAAAAGTCTTCATTAAATCTTGGACTTAGTTATGTAGGGAGACAAGAAAAAACAGATATAGAGGACCCAGATTTTAATGAGTTGACTAATGCTTTTTCTGGTCGTATAGATTTTTCACAAGGAAGTTTTTATGCCAATGCAGAATATGTAGCGAAGTCTGACGATGTTTATGTGTTCAATGGGCAAATAATAAACAATTTTGTAAATCCTGGTAACGCACTGTTGTTTAATACTGGGTTTTCTAAAAAGGGATTTGGAGTAGATGCGACGTTTAGACGCTTAGAAAATATGGGTTTTTTCTCTGAGCGTGAAAAAACAGGAAATGTATTCTTGGAAAATAACATCAATTTTACGCCTGCATTGACCAAACAGCATGATTACTTGCTCACAAATATTTTTGTATATCAAGCGCAATCGCAGGTTATTTTTGCTGACCCACAACTTATGGAAGCTGGTGAAATCGGTGGGCAGATAGATGTGTTTTACAATATTAAGAAAGGAACCGCTCTAGGTGGTGAGTACGGTACAAAATTGGCTTTTAACGCTTCTTATTGGGCTGGCTTAAAAGGCGATTATGATTTTAATAATTTGTCCTATGATGTCGATTACTTCGGTTTTGGCGATAAGTACTTTTCTGATATAAGCTTAGAGGTCAGAAAAAAATGGAACAAAAAGATAAATTCTATTTTTTATTACGTCAATCAATACTATAATCAGAGAACAATTGAAGATAATTTTTCAGGTGAACAGATAAAAACCAATATTGTAGTCGGTGAAACCATTTATAAGTTTGGTAGAATAGGGCAGTCTGTACGCTTAGAGTTGCAAAAGCTTTGGTCAAATTCAGACAACCACGATTGGGTTGGTGGTACTCTAGAGTACAATGCAAGTCCGAGGTTGTCATTTTACGTTAACGATATTTACAATAGTGGTGACGATAGTAGTACTTCAGAAAATCACTATTACAATTTTGGGGGTAGCTTTAACAAAGGCTCTACACGTATATCTTTAAATTACGGTAGACAACGTGCAGGATTAGTCTGTGTAGGTGGTGTTTGTCGTTTTGTGCCAGAGGCTACAGGGCTTTCTGCTAGTTTATTGATGTCCTTCTAGAGAAAAATGAACATAACATAGGCGTGTCATGATTAATTGGCACGCTTTTTTATTCTTTATTCAAAATCAAAAAAATCATTGTCTAGTTGTATTCGAGATCTTAGCTTATTTATTTTTTGGTGCATTCGATTAAAAAAAAGAGATCTGTCTTTTTCACCTGCATTAACAAGGAGTTTTGATATGCTCATTTGTTTTTGAAAAAATTCAAACATTAGCTCGCATGTAGGTGAATGTTCAATCTTAAAATAGCTTATTACCGTAAACGGTGTAAAGAATACTTTTTGACCAGGAGTAATAATCATAATAGTGTTACTCATAGTGTGGATGTCATTAATGTATAGTTGATAGCTAGATTTGTTTTTAGAACCGATTAAAGACTGTTTAATAGCTTGTTCTTCTACATGCTTTACGACATCTTCTATATCATCACAAATCCGTAGTGCCAATTCTTGAGAAAGCATGCCAGCCTCAAAATAATATAAAACCTGCTGAAGGGACCCATTAATGGTGGTGTTGT
The DNA here is from genome assembly GCA_030149175.1 of Winogradskyella sp. GTDB lineage: Bacteria > Bacteroidota > Bacteroidia > Flavobacteriales > Flavobacteriaceae > Winogradskyella. Next base: position 2,324 of record JASBSA010000095.1, read on the forward strand.
TCCATATTTCTGTAATGTTTATATCTCTGTAAACTTCTCCAAGTTTAAAAGCATTGTCTAATAATGATTTAGGAATGTTTTTTATAAAATCATCAAAGGACGTTTTGTTTTGCGTCATATTGGTATCAACATCTTTAAGCCAAACATAAATTTTATAACGAGATAGAAAAGAATCTTTTAGTGTATGAAACAAAGGTATATCCTTGGCAGAATATATTATAGAGGCTTTTTTAAGCTTAGTTAATGGTATTACGCTGTTAAATGATTGCTTAAGCCAAGTTTCTAGACCTTCTGCATTGTGAATGGGTGGCGATAATTCAGTTAATATAGAGTTATGACTACCAACTTCAAATAATTTGTTTAAAGATACATTGTAATATTTGGCGAGTATTACAGCTTCCTCTAAGCTAAGACTGGTTTTATTGTTTAAGCGTCTGTAAGCAGCATCGTAGCCTATATCCAAGACAGAAGCAATTTCATCTACAAAAGATGTTTTTAAAGAGGATTTTTCCTTAAGATGATTAATAAAAATACTTTGCATAAAATATTAAATAGGATTATAGATTTGTTTCTTTTTTTGTGAAAAACACAAAAATATTACACATAATTCGCTAAATGTGTAATAAGTTTTTTTAAATATCGCAAATATATTTGAATTGTTAAATCCAAATTCTGTAAATATGAAGAGTTCTAGAAGAGTAATGAGATTGATTACATTTTTTCTTACATTTTTGATGTTGTTTCAAAGTTGTCGAGTATATCACAAGGAGCATGTTACATTAGATAAGGCTGTTGAAGAAGGAAAAAGAGTGAAAATTGTATCTAAAAATGGATTTAAATTTAAATACAAGGCGATTGTAATTGATGACGGTCAATATTACGGTGTAAAAAAAATAAATGGAAAATTTACACGTACACTAATAGATGCAAATTCCATAGAATCTTTAAGGTTACATGATAAAACAATGTCTATTATTTATGGAACAGGCATTGGATTGATTATTTCTGGAGTAGTGTTGACTGTAATATTTATAACTACTTGGAATGGTCCAAATTTTGATTTTGCTCCAACTTCTTTTCCTAATTAAATCAAAAAAGCCCATCAATATTGATGGGCTTTTTTGCTAGTATCGAGATGATTAATCTTCGTTCTTATTATCTCTTCTATTTCTATCGTCTCTTCGATTACCTCTATTTCGGTTGTCTCGTCCACGATTATTGTCTCTATTACGATTGTTATCGCGCTTAGGTCTATCTTCCCAACCTTCAGGTTTTGGTAAAATAGCCTTACGAGATACTTTTTCTTTACGGGTTCTTGGGTCTATACCAAAGTATTTTACATCAAATACATCTCCCATGTTAACAACATCAGAAACGTTTTCAGTACGTTCCCAAGCTAATTCGCTTACGTGAAGTAAAACTTCATTGCCTGGCGCTTCGGTATATTCTACAACAGCACCAAAGTCTAGCATTTTAATCACTTTTACTTCATAAATGCTACCAACTTCTGGCTTAAACATCATAGCATCTATATGAGCCATTACAGCATCAATACCTTTAGATCCTACTCCAAGAATTTCTACAATACCTTCTTCGGTCACAGGGTCTTCATTAATTACTATCGTGGTTTCAGTTTCTTTCTGTAATTCTTGAATCACTTTTCCACCAGGTCCAATTAAAGCACCAATAAATTCATTTGGAATACGCGTTGTCACCATGGTAGGCGCGTGATCTTTAACCTTAGCATTAGGTTGTGCGATAGTGTCTGTAAGATGTTTTAAGATATGTAAACGACCTTCTCTAGCCTGCATCAATGCTTTTACTAAAATTTCATAAGATAATCCCTTAATCTTAATATCCATTTGAGTTGCTGTAATACCGTCAGCTGTTCCGGTAACTTTAAAGTCCATATCACCTAAGTGATCTTCGTCTCCTAAAATATCTGAAAGTACCGCGTATTTATCTCCATCAGAAATTAATCCCATAGCAATACCAGAAACGGGTTTTTTTAGTTGAACACCTGCATCCATTAATGCCATTGTACCAGAACAAACCGTTGCCATAGAAGATGAACCATTAGACTCCAGTACTTCAGAAACTACTCTTACAGTATAAGGGCAATCTTCTGGAACCATCCCTTTTAAGGCACGCTGTGCGAGGTTACCGTGACCAACTTCTCTTCGCGAAGTTCCTCGTATAGGTCTTGCTTCACCAGTTGAAAACGGCGGGAAATTATAGTGTAAATAAAAACGTTCTTCACCTTCAAAAGATGGCATATCTATTTGGTTAGCCTCTCTAGATGTTCCTAAAGTTACTGTTGCTAATGCCTGAGTTTCACCACGCGTAAAGATTGCAGAACCGTGAGTTGATGGTAAATAATCTACTTCGCACCAAATAGGTCTAATGTCTGTAGTTTTACGACCATCTAAACGTAATCCTTCGTCTAAGGTTAAATTTCTAATAGCTTCTTTTTGAGCTTTAGCAACATATTTATGAATAAGTTTGCCTAGTTCATCTTGTTCCTCTTCAGAGAATGAATTGAAAACTTCTTCCTTAATTTCAGAAAACGCAGCACCTCTTTCGTGTTTTGCAGAACCAGCTTTGGCAATGGCATACGTTTTGTCGTAAACCATCTCATGAATTTTCTTGGCTAATTCTTCGTCTTCAACTTCTGGCTCATATTCTCGAGTTTCTTTTTTGCCAAAGGCTTCCGCTAATTTTAACTGCGCTTCACATTGAACTTTAATTGCTTCATGAGCTGCCTTAATTGCCTCAACCATTTCTTCTTCAGAAATCTCATCCATTTCACCTTCAACCATCATTACTGAATCTGCAGAAGCGCCTATCATCATATCAATATCTGATTCGGCTAATTGAGCAAAAGTAGGATTGATGATAAATTCACCGTTTACGCGAGCGACTCTAACTTCAGAAATTGCGGTTTCAAACGGAATATCCGATAATTGTATTGCTGCAGATGCAGCTAAACCAGCCATGGCATCAGGCATTATTTCTGGGTCGTGAGACATTAGCTGAATCATTACCTGAGTTTCTGCGTGGTAATCCTTTGGGAATAAAGGACGCAATACGCGATCTACTAAGCGCATGGTTAATACTTCACCGTCACTTGGTCTTGCCTCTCTTTTAAAGAAACCTCCTGGATAACGTCCAGCAGCGGCAAATTTTTCTCTGTAATCTACTGTAAGTGGTAAAAAATCTACATCTGCTTGGTGGTAGTTAGATACTACTGTACATAGTAGCATACATTTTCCTGATTGTACAACAACAGAACCATGTGCCTGTTTTGCTAGTTTTCCGGTTTCGATAGAAATTTCTCTACCGTCACCAAGGTCTATGACCTCTTTGTAAGTTTTTGGAATCATAAAAATTTTAAATCTTTTGCAGACATGCAAAGCATATCAGCAATGTTAAACAATGGTCGTTGTGTTGTTGTGTAGTTGTTGTGACCAATGAAAAACCTGAACTCCCAAAAGCGTTTTGGGATCTCATCTGCTATTTTCAATTCGAAAATTAAACGCTTTCGAAAACGCTATATATTAAACAAAAAACCACGCTTTTAGCGTGGTCTTTGTATAGAGATTATTTTCTTAATCCTAATTCTTTAACGATAGCACGGTATCTTAAGATATCTTTCTTTGTTAAGTAGTCTAGTAAAGCACGACGCTTACCTACTAACTTTACTAACGAACGCTCAGAGTTATAATCTTTACGGTTGTTTTTTAAATGCTCAGTTAAGTGATTAATTCTGTGCGTAAATAACGCGATTTGTCCTTCAGCAGAACCAGTATCATTTTTTCCTTTACCGTGTTTTGTGAAGATTTCTTCTTTTTTCTCTTTAGTTAAATACATTCTAATATTATTGTAAATGATTGTTATGTACTTTGAAAGGTTTTCTTTCAAGCGGCAAATATAATACTTTTTTGTGATTTACGGTTTTTTTTGTAACTTTTAATCTGTATTACAGTGTTTTAAAAAGTCACCCCTCGACTAGTTAAGAGCTTTTTCCTATTGATCCTTAAATTTCTTTTAGGATGAAAGCTATTCGCTCTTCTCAAAATGTTGCCAATGCATACGATGTCTTAGATCGTGTGTTTAATAACACTTATAATGGCATTGCCGTTGTTAGTATGGATGGCGATTGGCTTAAAATGAATGAAGCCGTTTCTGATATTTTCGGTTATACCAAATCCGAACTTTTTAATATGGATATAGATAATATAGTCTTTATAGAAGACCTAGGTGTCCATGAGAAAAAATTCGAAAAATTAATAAGTGGCAAAATAGATAAGTATAGAGTTAAGCAACGCTATTTTCATAAAAATGGTGATGTTATATGGATTTTAATCTACGTGACCCTTGTTTTTTTTAAAGAGGGTAGGCCACACATGATTTGGCAGTTTACGGATATTACCAACCGCCAAAAAAACCAAGAAAAATTAAAAACCATGCTTAGCGTTGCCAAAGAGCAGAATGATAGATTAACGTCTTTTGCAAATATTGTAACGCACAACCTTAGATCTCACTCAGGGAACTTAACATCTCTTACTGAATTTTTAGAAGATGATTTTGAAAGTATAATACATAATGAAAACTACAAACTGCTTAAACAGGCCGTAGGAAATTTACAAGAAACTGTTGCTCACCTCACCGAAGTAGCCAAGATTAGAGAGATAGAGACATCAAAATTACAAATACTTAACCTCTACGATTTTGTTGAAAAAGCTATGTATAATATCATTGCTATGGCACAAAATTCTAATGCCTTAATTTATAATCAAATAGATGAAACACATCGTGTATTGGGTGTGCCAGCTTATTTAGATAGTATTATTCTCAACTTCCTTACTAACGCCATAAAGTATAAGTCCCCAAAAAGAACACCTATTATAGAGTTGAACTCTTTAATCGATGATTATTACGTTGTTTTTAAAATTAAAGACAATGGATTAGGTATTGATATGGAAAGGTTTGGAGATGAATTATTTCAGATGTATAAAACTTTTCATTGTAATGAAAACGCAATAGGTATTGGGCTTTTTATAACAAAAAATCACATAGAATCTTTAGGTGGGAAAGTAACCGTAAGCAGTGAGGTAGATGTGGGTACTGAGTTTTCAATCTACTTTAGAAAAGCATAAATCTTTTTTTTAATTAAACTTTTTACAATTGTTATAGTCTTAAGAACATATTAACAATAAAAAAAGTAATCATGAATTATTTAAATCAAGAACTAAAAAAGCTCAGTAAAAATAATATGGGCAAAAGTTTTAATCCATTTAAAAACACTATTTTAAGTCTCTTAACTTTAGCTGTAGTGTTCACGTCATGTAGTAATAATGACGAGACTATAGAAACAGAAAATTTTACACAAGATACTACCGAAGTAAAGCGTTCTGCTGAGATTGACCAAATAGATAATATATTAGGGGATCTAGTCATTAATGCCTATGAAGCACAAGAAGCTACTGCCGATAGAAGTGGAGTGTCAACAAATGGTTCAGACAGTTATGCTAAAGACATACCTGAATGCGTTACAATTACTGTAGTAGCACAACAAGATTATAGAGAAGTAACATTAGATTTTGGTGCAGAAGGCTGTGAGATCAATGGACATATCATACAAGGACAGATTGTTTTTGATTATACAAGAAATACTGAGGCACAACAAATTATGATTAACTATAATTTAGTTGATTTTTATTTTGATGCTAAAAATGTAATTGCAAGTCGTTCTATTTTAAAGGAATTATCTAACAGCAATGGTAATCCACAGTTCACCCACGATTTAAGCATTACGGTCATTTGGCCAAATGGTGTTCAGGCTTCAAGAGAAGGAACTAGGATAAGAGAATCGGTTGAAGGTTTTGGCAGCGGTGTTTTTAGTGATAATGTTTTTGAAATTACAGGGAATTGGACAGCAACTTTTGTTAATGGTAATATGCATACCTATGAAGTTCTGGTACCATTGAGAAGAGAGGTTGTTTGCAATTACTTTGTTAGCGGTTCTTTTGATGTACAACGTACAAATTTTGGTGGTGTTTTTGATTTTGGAGAAGGGGAGTGTGACAACCAAGCGACGTTTACTTTTAATAACGGTACGGAAATACCTGTAACTTTAAATTAAGCCGTAGTTTAGTTTTTGTTGATTGGATAAAAAAAGCGAGCCAATTTAGCTCGCTTTTTTTCAATTATTGAAGGTCATCAATGCCTATAGATAGATTTGTTTTTATAATAACGTCAAAACTTACAGCATTGTCATTTAATTCACCAGTAAATAAGGTGTTTATATTTACAGTATTTCTGAGATCATGAGCAATTTTATTTAAGAGAAAACGATCTCTTATAAAGTTTTCTGTGTTCAAGCTGCTTAAAATCTCAATATTTCCAATATTGATTCTTGTACCACCAATTACTATAGCTGCATTGTTAATTGTTTGAGGATTACCAGAAAAATTTCTTATTTCATATGTTAGTGTATTTACCCTAGAGTCAATGATAAAATTCTGATTATCAGCAATCATCTCATTACTTGTGATATCCAACGTTGCACTACTTGAAAAGCGACTATTACCATCTATAAAGCTGTTTGAATCGGTTGTAATTATCGAAGAAAATTCATCGTTAATAATAAGTAAATTAATAGGCTCATCGTTTTCGCATGACAAACAAAATAAACAAAACAGGACCAAGATCTTTTTTAAAAAATTAGATTTCATAATTAATAATTTAATGGTCATTATTGTAAAGGTAAAAAAAAGCGAGCTAATTTAGCTCGCTTTTTTTATACTCTTAATGGTTGATTTTTTATTAGATCTATGTAGAGATTTATTTTTTTCTTTAAATCCTTTCTGTGTGAAATAAAATCTAAGAAACCATGCTCTAATAAAAATTCAGCAGTTTGGAAGCCTTCCGGCAGCTCTTGCCCTGTGGTATCTCTAACAACTCTTGGGCCAGCAAAACCAATTAAAGCACCAGGTTCAGCTATATTAATGTCTCCCAACATTGCAAATGAGGCTGTTGTGCCTCCTGTGGTTGGGTCTGTACACAATGAAATATAAGGGATTTTAGCATCTGCTAATTGAGCTAACTTTGCTGATGTTTTAGCCAATTGCATTAAAGACAATGCAGCTTCCATCATACGAGCACCGCCAGATTTGCTAATAATCATAAATGGAATTTTTTTCTTTAAAGCATAGTCTGCTGCTCTTGCAATTTTTTCTCCAACAACGCTTCCCATTGAGCCGCCTATAAAGCCAAAGTCCATACAAGCAATAACTAAATCCTGTCCCATGGACTTTCCTACGGCTGTGCGTACGGCATCTTTTAGGTTTGTCTTTGCTTGTGCTGCTTTTAAACGGTCTGGGTATTTTTTTGTGTCAACAAATTTTAGGGGATCTTTAGAAGTTAGATTAGTATCTAACTCTTTAAATTTATTATCATCGAATAGAATTTCAAAATACTCTTTACTTCCTATTCTTACATGGTAACCATCTTCAGGGCTTACATAATAGTTTTGTTCTAGTTCTTTGGTGTCAATTATTTTTCCTGTTGGCGATTTATACCAAAGTCCTTTGGGAGTATCTTTTTTTTCTTCCGTAGAAGTTTGAATTCCTTTATCTTTTCTTTTAAACCAAGCCATATTGATTTATGATTTTAGATTTGCGATAGTAGATAATAGATTATCTTTTAATCGAAAAGTTTTTAGTTAGTTGAAGCAAAATTACTACTAATTAATTAAACTCAAAAACACTTGTTTAATGTAATTGTTAAAATAAACAAACCTATCAAAACTAAAAGAATAGCTTTGATAGGTTTTAGTGTATGGAATACTTTGTTAAAGTGTATCTACGTTATTTAAGTCTTCAAATGCTTTTTTAAGGCGTTCTACAAATGCTTGTTCTCCTTTTCTCAACCAAACTCTTGGGTCGTAGTATTTTTTGTTTGGCACATCGTCACCTTCAGGGTTACCAATTTGAGTTTGTAGGTAATCGTGATTATCTTGTACATAATCTCTAACACCGCTTAAGAATGCCCATTGCATGTCGGTGTCGATATTCATTTTTATAACTCCGTAACCAATAGCTTCTCTTATCTCTTCTACCGTAGAACCAGAGCCACCATGGAAAACAAAATCGATATGATTATGACCAACATTATATTTTTCTGTAATATACTCTTGAGAGTTCTTTAAAATTTTTGGGGTTAATTTTACATTACCTGGTTTGTAAACGCCATGCACATTACCAAAAGCTGCAGCGATGGTGAACTGATCGCTAACCTTACTTAATTCTTCGTAGGCGTAAGCCACTTCTTCTGGTTGTGTGTATAATTTTGAGGCATCTACATCGCTATTATCTACACCATCTTCTTCACCACCTGTAATACCAAGCTCAATCTCTAAAGTCATACCCATCTTACTCATACGAGCCAAGTATTGTTTGCAGATTTCTATATTTTCTTCAATAGGCTCTTCAGATAAGTCTATCATATGAGAACTGTAAAGTGGTTTTCCTGTTTCTTCAAAATGTTTCTCACTTGCATCTAATAAACCATCAATCCAAGGCAATAATTTTTTTGCACAGTGATCGGTGTGTAAAATTACAGGAACTCCATAAGCTTCTGCCATATGGTGTACGTGTTTTGCACCCGCAATTCCACCAGCTATAGCACCTTTTTGGTTGTCGTTTCCTAAACCTTTGCCGGCATTAAATTGTGCACCACCATTAGAAAACTGAATAATTACCGGAGCATTTAAGGCTTTAGCCGTTTCTAAAACACCATTTATGGAATTTGAACCGATAACATTTACTGCTGGTAAGGCAAATCCTTTTTCCTTAGCTAATTTGAAAATTTCCTGAACTTCTCTACCTGTTGCAACGCCAGGTTTGATATTATGACTCATGATTTTATGATTGAAAATTAGATATCAAAAATACATAATTTTAAGCATCTTTTTGTGTGTTTTAGGAGATAAAAGACCGAAAACGATATAGGTTGAACAGGTTCTTTTTTTAAAAAGGATAATTAATACCAATGTTATATACGGCATTTCTAAAGTTGTAATTTCTAAACCATCGATTTCCTTCATTCTGCGATGGGTCATAAGTTTTAAACCCAGTATCAAAACGAAGTACAAAAAAGTTAAAATCGTAACGAAGTCCAAAGCCAGAACCTACGGCAATATCCTTAAGGGAATTAAAATTTGTAAACGTTGCTCTATCATCTACAACGTTATCCAACACATTCCAAATGTTTCCGGCATCTACAAAAAGCGCACCTTTTAAATCTCCGAATAGGCTAAAACGCTGTTCAGCACTTAAATGAATTTTAAAGTTAGCCTCGTTAAATTCGTTAGTTGTGTTTGAACTTCCTGGTCCGAGGTTATAGGCTGTCCATGCTCTATTGTCGTTTGGTCCACCTGCAAAGAAACTTTCTGCAAAAGGAATACTGTTAGAGTTACCATAAGGAATTGCAACACCAGCATAACTTCTAAAAGCGAAAACATTATTACTGCCTAAATCAAAATACTTAACATAGTCGATTTCCGTTTTAAAATATTGAGAGAACACCACTCCAAAAACTTCGTAATCTCCATTTTCATTTTTTGGGGCTCCAAAAATTTCAGAAAGGTTAGATAGTAAGTTACCCGCTAATTCAACACGCCATTTAAAGATAGAAAAGTCATTGTCAAAAATACTGGTGCGTTTATTTTTCTTATAATCGAAACTTGTTGAAAAAATAAGGTTGTTTTCCGTTAAGCGCTCTTTACGTTCATCAATATTATTTACGGTAATAAAATCTTCTTCTGCTGAGGTTAAAGCTGTATTTCCATCGAGTACATCATTAATAAATTGATCGGCTTCAGTAGGAATTGTTAAGTTTTCATCAGAATTTATATACCCAATATTCTGAGCAATATTGTTTAGTCTGCCATATGAGTTTGTGTAAACGCCGAAGTAGTTGCTTGTGTTTAGATTTTTTACAAACTGAACATTAAATAGCTCTAACGTATTGGTAACGGTTCTAGAGGGCGACCAATTATAACTCAAAAGCCCTGATAGGGTTTGTTTATCTAGACCAATGTTCTGCTGGCTCGTCGTAGAAAGATTTATGGCAGTACTGGGCGACATGTATTTTGGTATGATACGATCTGTGTTAAATGGGGTAAATAAGCGTGGAATAGTGAGTCTTATATTACCACCAAATTCATTAATATCAAAGAAACTGTCGTCGTCATCACTACCGTCTTTAGAGGCTCCAATGGCTGCGATACCGCTTATTTCCAAAGTTTCGGCACCCCTAAAAATATTTCTGATTTTTAATCCAGGAGTCACAGAAAAACCAATGGTTTGAATATTGCTTTGAGATACATCTACATCTAGACTTAGGGCGTATTTTTTTCTAGGCTCTAAATATATGTTTGCGGTTAAGGTAGTATCCTCTGGATTTTCTATATATTCTATACTTGGATATCTAAACATTTGTAAATCATTAAGGTAGCTAAGAGATCGGCTTCGGGCTAAATCGGTGTAAATATCTCCTTTGTTAATAAAAACGGCATCGGTAAGTGCCTTGGGTCTAAATCTTAATTTCTCTTTGCTGTAGAGGTTGTAGTTTTTATAAACCGTAGTGTCTGAAATTGCTTTATCCTGATTGTTAAAACTTTCGTCGGTAAAAATATTAACCTCTTTGATTTTAAATATTTTAAAAGGTTCTACTCTAGAAGAATCATCAGTTCTTATGATTCTGTTTGCGATTATTAAGTCAGTATTAACTTTGTGGTTTGTATCAATAGTATCGGTCTCAAACCTAATATAGTCTTGGCCAAAGTAGTAGAAGCCAGCGTTTCTTAAATAGGTGTTGATCCGTTCGCGTTCGTCCTCATAATTTTGTGCATTGAATTGCTCCCCTTTTTTAAGGAGAGTGGCTTTAATGAATTTTGGATAAAGAGAATCTATTAAAGGACTGCTGATAACTGGTCTTAAAGAATCTAAAAAATAAGGTTTGTTTTTAGTTACCTTGTAAGTTACTTCAGCTCTTTTGTTACTGTCTTTATCAACTTCAAAAGTCACTTCATTATCAAACCATCCCTTACTGTAATAGTACTTTCTTAAGTTGATTACAGTTTTTTCTGTTTTGTCTTCGTTGAAAATCACAGGTTCTTCACCTGTACGTTTTAACCAGTTGTTAAAGTTTTTTCTGGCTTCAATTTCTCGGTCGAATTGTTTTTTGGATAGAAGCTTTGTTTTCCAGCGTACTTTAGAAGAGTCACTTAATACTTTGGCCTCTATAATTGAATCTATGTTAGGCCTGGCTAAATTATAGACATGTAGCTTTAAAGGAAACCCAAACAAACTATTCATACCAGAATTGGTTTTCTGAAGAATTATGTTGTTAACGCGTTCTTCCTTATTTACCTTATCATCTTCAACTATGGTGTTTTTAGTAATTAGGTGCTCGTTGGATTTTACACGCTTTACAGCATCACATGAATTAAGAACTGTGATGAAAACCAATAACAAAGTGCATTGTAATGCTTTATAAAATTTTGATACTATTGAAGGTTGAATTTGCAAGCTTATTTAATGTATAATCTTTTGATATTGGTTGCTATAAACAAAAATTAGTCCAAAAAAGGTTTACTTTGTATTTAATCTAGGCAAATGTAAAGACATTTTAATGGTTACAAAGCAAGACATAAAGTTAATTAAAAGTTTAAATCAAAAAAAATACAGGCAGAAGTTAGAGCTGTTTACTGTTGAAGGTGTTAAGGGGATAAAAGAATTTCTAAATTCTCATTATAAACTCAATCGGTTGTATACGACAAAACAAATTTTTGAAGCTCCGAGCACTAAAACCTTAGAAATTTCTGAAAACGAATTAAAGAAGATATCCTCTTTAAAAAATCCTAATACTGCTCTAGCCATTTTTGAAATTCCTAAATCTAAAAATACAAACTCGCATGGATTAATTGTAGCTTTAGATGATGTAAGAGATCCTGGTAATTTAGGAACCATTATAAGGCTTTGTGATTGGTACGGTATAAAAGACTTAGTTTGTAATCATAGTACGGTAGACTGCTACAATGCAAAGGTAGTACAGGCAACTATGGGTTCTTTAACCCGAGTTAATATTACATATATCAATCTTGTAGAATTTATGTTAAACTACAGCGGTGATGTTTTTGGAACTTACATGAATGGTGAAAATATTTACAGTGCAGACTTACCGAACGAAGGCATCATTGTTTTGGGTAATGAGGCTAACGGTATTTCGGCGGAAATAAGCTCTATAATAGATAGAAGAATAACGATTCCTCAATTTGGAAAAAGTAAAGACACTGAAAGCTTAAACGTAGCCAATGCCACAGCTATTGTATTGAGTGAATTTAGAAGGCGAACTATTGAAACGTAAAGTTAATAAAGATGCCTCTAGTTTGCATTTTAGCAACATTGCCAGTCCATGGGCTATTAGGGTCTGCGTCTCTTACAATTTCGTCATTGATGGCAAAAACACCACGAATTGAAGGTGTAAATTTGAAGTAGAGCAGATACAAATCTATACCAAAACCTATTTCATAGAAATACATACTTTTCTTCATTCTAAACTCACCAGCACTATTGTCATCTGGATTGTCTTGATTACTAGAAAGGTTTAAGGCTGTTGAAAAACCACCGACAATAAATGGCTTAAAATTATTGATTCGCTTGGTTGAGATTTTTAATAATAAAGGAACGTGTATGTATGTAGATTTTACTTCTCTAATTAAATCCGAATCGTTAAAATCTGTACCAGCAAAATAACTCTCGTTATACATTAAGTTTCTAGTGGTAAAGAACACACCAGGCTCAAGCCGAAGATTCATGTAGTCATTAATACGCATATCGCCTATGAGGCCTAAATGAAACCCAAAAGTTTTGTCAACCAGTATATCGTCTTGATTTTCTTCATACTCAAACTTAAAATCGTATTGGTTAAACCCTAAAAAATAGCCCCAAGACAAGAATTTTTGGTCGAGATTATCAATATTGTTAGCCACCTTTTCTTTGGTGAATAACTGTGCATTGGCATTAGTAAATGCCAATAAGAATATAAGTAGAACTAAAATACGTTTCATATTATGCTTTAGATGCTGTATATATAGTTGCCACACCCATGGTTTGTGGCTTGTCTTTGACATTAATAAACCCAATTTTTCTTAAAATATTGTTTAGTTCCTCACCATAAGGAAAAACAGAAGCCGATTCGCTAAGGTAGTTATACGCTATTTTATCTTTTGAAAATAATTTACCAATAGTTGGTAATATAAATTTTGAGTAAATGTTATATCCAAATTTGTAAATTGGGTTGGTTGGTACAGAAGTTTCTAAAATTACAAAAATTCCGTTTGGCTTTAATACTCTCAATATTTCAGAAAGCCCTTTTTCCAAGTTTTCAAAGTTCCTAACACCAAAGGCTACCGTTATGGCGTCAAACGTATTATCCTCAAAAGGCAAGTTTTCAGAATCACCAATAACCATAGAGATGATGCCATCTAATTTTTTTGAAGCTATTTTTTTTCTACCAACCTCTAACATACCGTTGCTAATATCTAGGCCTATGATTTCTTTGGCATTTGTAGAGGCAAGATTAATGGCTAGGTCACCTGTACCTGTGGCAATATCTAAAATATTTTCAGGCTGTTTTCCGCTAACAATTTTAACAACCTTATGTCTCCATTTTACATCAATACCAAAAGAGATAACACGATTTAGCCCATCGTATTCTTTAGAAATGGTATCAAACATTTCGGTGACCTGCTCTTTTTTAGAGGCCTCACTATCTTTATATGGTTTAACCTTTTCAGCCATTAAAAAAATTTTTGGCAAATATAGTGAGAAGTTATAAGTACTTAAAGTTGCGAGTACTTAAATATGTCATTCATGAAGCCTAAAATAAAATCATAGCTCAGCTCAGCTTTAACTTTAAATGATTTAGGCACTTACCAACTTGAAACTTAATCCATATATTTGTATGGTTATTTTGAATACAACATAGATGAAAATAATTATCGCAGGTGCAGGAGAGGTAGGATTTCATTTAGCTAAGCTATTATCCTACGAGTCGCAAGAGATAACCCTTATTGATACAAAAAAAGATAGCTTAACCTATGCTGGTGAACATCTAGATATAAAAACGATTAAAGGTGATGCTACTTCAATATCTATATTAAGAGAAGCACGT
>JASBSA010000102.1 GCA_030149175.1 Winogradskyella sp.
AATTATTATGCCTGTAAAAATTAGATTACAAAGACACGGTAAAAAAGGAAAGCCTTTTTACTGGATCGTAGCAGCGGATTCTCGCGCTAAAAGAGATGGTAAATACTTAGAAAAATTAGGTGCTTACAATCCAAACACAAATCCTGCAACAATAGAGCTTGACCTAGATGGAGCTGTAAAGTGGTTAGAAAATGGTGCACAACCAACCGACACTGCTAAAGCAATTTTATCTTACAAGGGTGCTTTATTAAAAAAGCATTTAGCAGGTGGTGTAAAAAAAGGGGCTTTAACTGAAGAGCAAGCAGAGGCCAAATTCAATGCTTGGTTAGAGGAAAAAGCAGCAAAAGTACAAGCAAAAGCTGATGGCTTATCTAAAGCAGATGCCGATGCTAAAGCAAAAGCTCTTGAAGCTGAAAAAGCTGTAAACGAAGCTCGTATCGCAGCAAATGCTCCTGCAGTTGAAGAAGAGGTTGCTGAAGAAGAAACAGCTTCTAACGAAGAAGAATAAAAAATTTATTTTTATACTTTTAAACCCTGACATTCATCGTCAGGGTTTTTTATGCAAAAAAAATTCTTTTTGCATAATACTGAACTTGTTTCAGTATCTAAAACTTGCATGATTAAAGGCCCTGAAGTGAATTCAGGGTGACAAACCAGAAATTTGTCATGAAAAAAGAAGATTGTTTTTACTTAGGAAAAATCGTAAAAAAGTACAGTTACAAAGGTGAACTTTTGGCCAAGTTAGATACTGATCAACCAGAACTCTATGAAAACATGGATGCGATTTTTATGGATCTCAGAGGAAATCTTGTCCCCTTTTTTATCGAATCTTCTCAACTACATAAGTCCGACTTATTAAGGTTAAAATTTGAAGATGTAGATACGGAAGCCGATGCTGATGCTTTAATAAAATCTGAACTATACTTACCCTTAGATTTACTTCCAAAATTAGAAGGTGATAAATTTTATTACCATGAAGTTATTGGTTTTACCATCACAGATATTAACTTTGGTGAGGTCGGTACTATTAAAGCAATCAATGATTCAACAGCACAAGCATTGTTTGAAATTGATAGAAATGGTATTGAAATCTTAATACCAATGAATGATGAATTTATTGTTAAAGTTGACAAAGCCAATAAAACTATTGAGGTTGAAACTCCTGAAGGGTTGATTGATTTGTACCTTTAATAAAAATTAATTGTCATTCTAAACTCCTGTCTGCGACAAGCAGGTGTTTCAGAATCTTTGCATAATAATCTATTGAGATGCTGAAATAAATTCAGCATGACAAAAACATGACCAAGCCATTTAAATTCAAACAATTTACTGTAAAACAAGACCGATGCGCCATGAAGATAGGTACAGATGGTGTATTGTTAGGTTCTTGGACGTCTGTAAAACATAACCCGTTCAATGTCTTAGATATTGGAGCTGGCACAGGAATTTTAAGCCTTATGCTGGCACAACGCAGCAGTGCACAACAAATTGAAGCCATTGAAATTGACGACAATGCCTATGAACAATGTGCAGAGAATTTTGAAAACTCTACATGGAATGATAGATTGTTTTGTTACCACGCATCGCTTTTAGAATTTGTTGAAGAGGTCGAAGATGCTTTCGATTTGATTATTTGTAATCCACCTTTCTATTCTGAAGATTATAAAACCAAAGACAAATCGAGAGATCTAGCTCGTTTTAATGATGCTATGCCTTTTAAACATATCGTTTATGCTGTAGCTCATTTACTTTCGGAAAATGGTTTGTTTTCAATCATAATTCCAAGAAAAGAAGAAGCTAACTTTATTGAATTGACCTCAAGCATCGGTCTCCATGCTCAACGCATTCTTCATATTAAAGGAAATCCTGATTCTGAAGTCAAACGAAGTCTTATAGAATTTTCATACCAGGAAACCGAGGTAAAAACTTCAGAATTAATTATTGAAACTTCAAGACATAATTACACTCAAGATTACATTGATTTAACTAAAGATTTTTACCTTAAAATGTAACCTAGTCTTTGCACCCTGAAAACGTTTTCGTTACTTTTGTTGTCCATAAAAACTGAAAATAACATTCTATAATGAAACCAGATTTATTTGAAGCTCCTGATTATTATAATTTAGACGAATTACTCTCTGAGGAACACAAGTTGGTTCGTGATGCAGCAAGAGAATGGGTAAAACGTGATGTCTCACCAATTATTGAAGAAGCGGCACAAAAAGCAGAATTTCCAACATCGATTATTGGTGGCTTGGCAGAGATTGGAGCTTTTGGACCCTACATCCCAGAGGAATATGGAGGTGCAGGATTAGACCAGATTTCTTATGGTTTAATAATGCAAGAAATAGAACGTGGAGATTCTGGTGTTCGTAGTACAGCCTCGGTACAATCGTCATTGGTTATGTACCCAATTTGGAAGTATGGTAATGAAGAACAACGCCAAAAGTACTTACCAAAGCTAGCCTCTGGTGAGTGGATGGGCTCTTTTGGATTAACCGAACCAGACCACGGAAGTAATCCAGGTGGTATGACTACCAACTATAAAGACATGGGTGACCATTACTTGTTAAATGGCGCAAAAATGTGGATTTCTAACGCACCATTTTGTCAAGTAGCTGTTGTATGGGCTAAAAATGAAGAAGGTCGTATCCATGGTTTAATTGTAGAGCGTGGTATGGAAGGGTTTTCTACTCCCGAAACACACAACAAATGGTCACTTAGAGCTTCAGCAACTGGTGAGCTTATCTTTGATAACGTTAAAGTACCAAAAGAAAACTTATTGCCTAACAAATCTGGATTAGGCGCACCTCTAGGCTGCTTAGATTCTGCTCGTTATGGTATTGCTTGGGGAGCGATAGGAGCTGCAATGGACTGTTACGACACTGCTTTACGATATAGCAAAGAGCGTATTCAATTTGGTAAGCCAATTGGGCAATTTCAGTTACAACAAAAGAAATTAGCCGAAATGATTACCGAAATTACAAAAGCACAAATGCTAACTTGGAGGTTAGGTGTGTTACGTAATGAAGGTAAAGCAACCTCTGCTCAAATTTCTATGGCAAAACGAAATAACGTAGAAATGGCTATAAATATCGCTAGAGAAGCCAGGCAAATGCTTGGTGGTATGGGAATAACTGGCGAGTACAGTATTATGCGTCATTCTATGAACTTAGAAAGCGTTATTACCTATGAAGGAACACACGATATACATCTACTCATTACAGGATTAGATATCACAGGTCTAAACGCCTTTAAATAATATATTGAAAGCCTAAAGATATCTTTAGGCTTTTTTATTTTACAAAAAAAAGTTTTAGCAAATTAATTAGTTTAGTTTTAGGTATATTTATGTAAGATGAAAACTATCCTTGGCACATTATTATTTAGCATTCTATTATGTTTTTTTTATTCGTGTAATGCATCTGACGACAACAACACTAATAATGATGATTCGCCTAATCCTATTGATAACACAAAAAGAATCCTAAGTTTAGGTGACAGCTATACTATAGGGCAAAGTGTCTGTGATAGTTGTAAGTTCCCAGAGCAACTAAAAGATAGCCTAATAGCAAACACAGACGAAGTTACTGTTGAGCTAAAAGTAATAGCGCAAACCGGATGGACAACAACCGACCTCATTAATAATATTGTTTCCGAAAACCCACCTAACGAATATAACTTAGTTACATTACTGATAGGTGTAAATAACCAATACCAAGGTGCACCCTTTTCGATTTACGAATCAGAATTTCCGCAATTAGTACATATGGCAATTAACAAAGCACAAGGAGATAGAAATAGAGTTATGGTAGTATCAATTCCTGATTATGCGTACACACCATTTGGGCAATTTAGTGGCGATCCGTCCTTAACTTCAACAGAGATTGATATGTATAACGCATTTGCAGAAAACTATTGCAATGAAAACAATATTACCTTTGTAAATATAACCGATATCACTCGCGAAGGATTAAACAATCCTGACTTAGTAGCTTCAGATGATTTACACCCTTCAGAACTTGCATATTCAAGATTTGTTGAAAGACTACTTCCTTTAGCCATAGAAAAAATCCAATAAGTTTTACTATTTTAGTTTTTGAGAAATTCTTACCGATGTCTTCTAAATCTAGGTTAGACCACACTTATAAAAATGCCCATCGCATTGTATTTAACGATGCTTCCAAATTTATTTTATTTAGTGACTGCCACAGAGGTGACAATAGTTTTGCAGATGACTTTGCTAATAATAGGAATATCTATTTCCATGCGTTGAGACATTATTATAATGAAGGATTTAGTTATTGCGAACTAGGTGATGGTGATGAACTTTGGGAAAACCTGTCTTTTGAGTCCATTCTAAATGCCCATAAAAATGTCTATATGCTTATGAAGCAATTTCATGATGAAGGCAAGTTACATATGATTTGGGGCAACCATGATATGGTGTACAGAGACCCAAAATATGTGGAAAAAAATTTATCCACCTATTTTGACCCTAAAGTCGGTGAAAATATAGAATTGTTTTGCGACATAAAATATCATGAAGGTATTATTTTAAAGCATTCTGAAACTGGGCAAGAGCTGTTTTTATGCCACGGACACCAAGCAGATTGGTGGAATTATATTTTTTGGCGATGGAGCCGTTTTTTGGTTCGCATACTTTGGAAACCCTTAAATGTTATGGGAATAGCAGATCCTACAAGCCCTGCTAAAAACTACAAAGAACTTATAAAAGTAGAACGAAGAACTAAAAAGTGGATTGTAGAAAACAACAACTTAGTAACCATTGTTGGCCATACACACAGGCCTCGTTTTCCTGAACCTGGAGATATTGCTTTTTTTAACGATGGTAGCTGCGTACATCCAAGAAGTATAACTGGCCTTGAAATTGAAAATGGGAAAATTTCTTTAATCAAATGGCAAATTGCCACCACAGATGATGGTACATTAAAAATTGTAAGAGTTTTACTTGAAGGACCTACTCCTATAATTGATTATAGGACGCCTTGATATAGAGTAAAGATTGCCACGTCCTTCGTGCTCGCAATGACAAGTTTTATTGTTAACTTTCTGGCGCAAGCTCCACTTCCAAACCTTCTAGTTCTGGTGTAATTGGTATCTGGCAACCTAAACGAGAATTATCTTTTACGTAAAAAGCTTCAGAAAGCATGGCTTCTTCGTCATCCTGCATTTCTGGCAATTCTGTGTCACTTAAGACATAACATTGGCATGATGCACACATAGCCATTCCTCCACATACGCCAATGGTGCCTTCAGGTGCAAGTTCATAAGAACGTACAACTTCCATTAGGTTCATGGCCATGTCAGTTGGTGCTTCAATTTTATGTGTTACACCATCTCGATCAATGATTGTTATATTAACGTCTTGATTTTCCAAATTATTTACTCAATTGCTTTAACAACAGCTTTTGGTGCTTCTTTACGCGTACCATCAAAACCGTCAACACCGCTAACTGTTGTGTATTTTAAAACATATCTTTTCCCTGGATTTATAATCTGATATGCAGCTTGGCACATTAATGTTGCTTCATGGAAACCACAAAGAATTAGTTTTAATTTACCAGGATAGGTATTAACATCGCCAATAGCAAAAATTCCTGGGATGTTTGTTTGATAATCCAATGCATTATTCACTTTGATCGCATTCTTTTCAATTTCTAATCCCCAATCAGCAATTGGTCCTAGTTTTGGGGATAAGCCAAATAATGGTACAAAATGGTCACATTCCTTCTTAAAAACTTTGGCTTCTTGCTTTACCGTAACACTTTCAATTTTTCCATTACCCTCTAATCCAATAACTTCAGCCGGAGTGATCAAATTAATTTTACCTGCAGATTTTAACTCTTGTACTTTTTCAACTGAATCCAAATGACCTCTAAACTCATTTCTTCTATGTATCAAGGTCACTTCAGAAGCTACATCACTTAAAAAGATACTCCAATCTAAAGCAGAGTCTCCACCACCAGCAATCACAACTTTTTTATCGCGATATAGTTCTGGTTCTTTTATCATATACTCTACGCCCTTATCTTCATAATCTGCTATGTTATCGATTAGTGGCTTTCTCGGCTCAAAACTTCCCAAACCTCCTGCAATTGCTACTACAGGCGCTTTGTGTTTTGTTCCTTTATTGGTTGTAACTATGAAAGAGCCATCTTCTTGTTTTTCAATAGTATCGGCGCGCTCACCCAATGTAAAACCAGGTTCAAATTGCTTGCATTGTTCCATTAGTTTATCGGTTAAATCACCTGCTAAAATTTCTGGATAAGCTGGAATATCGTAGATAGGCTTTTTAGGATAAATCTCTGAGCATTGTCCACCAGGTTGCGGAAGCGCATCAATGAGATGACATTTTAACTTTAGTAATCCTGCTTCAAAAACTGTAAAAAGGCCTGTGGGACCAGCACCTATAATGAGTATATCTGTTGTAATCATGTTATAAAGAGTTGGAGACAAATGTAATAATGTGATATAATCTAAAATGTGACAAATGTCACACTAGTTATTCTACATTAATGACGCGTTCTATTTGCGGAGCATATTTTTTAATTGTCATCTCTACGCCAGACTTTAGAGTCATTTGATTAACGCTACAAGATGTACAAGCACCAACTAATTGTACTTTAACTAGTTTACCTTCATCTATAGATAACAGGTTGATATCTCCACCATCACTTTGTAAAAACGGACGAATTTCGTCTAATGCCTTTTCCACATTTAATTTAAGTTCTTCTGAGCTCATTTACTATTTCTTTACTGCAGAACACCCTGCCATTGTTGTGATTTTTATTGCCTCTGTTGCCGGTAAATTTTCGTTTCTATCGACAACTTGTTGCACTACATTTCGTGTTATTTCTTCAAATGCAGCCTCAGTTTGTGTTGCTGTTTGCAAAGCAGCAGGTCTGCCAATATCTCCAGCTTCTCGTATACTTTGTACCAGAGGCACTTCGCCTAAAAACGGAACTTTTAAGTCTTCCGCTAAATTCTTAGCGCCCTCTTGTCCAAAAATATAATATTTATTTTCTGGCAACTCAGCTGGTGTAAAATACGCCATATTTTCAATGATACCTAACACTGGTACATTGATACTGTCTTGTTGAAACATAGCTACACCTTTCTTTGCATCTGCCAAAGCTACATTTTGAGGTGTACTCACCACTACAGAACCCGTAATCGGAAGTGCTTGCATAATGCTTAAATGAATATCACCAGTACCAGGAGGTAAATCTAACAACAAAAAGTCTAGTTCACCCCAAGCTGCATCAAAAATCATTTGGTTTAACGCTTTTGAAGCCATAGGACCTCGCCAAATTACCGCTTGGTCTGGTTTAGTAAAGAACCCTATAGACAGCACTTTTACACCATAATTTTCAATGGGCTTCATCTTAGATTTACCATCTACATTAATTGATAATGGTCTTTCATTTGCTACATCGAACATAATAGGAATTGATGGGCCGTAAATATCGGCATCAAGAACACCTACCTTAAAGCCCATTTTGGCCAATGTAACCGCTAAATTAGCTGTTACTGTAGATTTACCAACGCCACCTTTACCTGAGGCTACAGCAATAATATTTTGAATTCCAGGAATTGCTTTTCCTTTGATTTCGTTAACTTTTGGTTTTGCAGGGGCATCAACCTTAACATTCACTTTTATTTTAGCCTTTTCATAAACCTCTTTATGAATGGTTTGCAAAATTTCGACTTCGGTCTTTTTCTTTGCTTGAAGACTCGGGTTTTTAATAGTAATATCTACAATTACCTCATCAGCAAAAGTTACAACATTAGTTACCGCGCCACTATCTACCATGTTTTCACCTTCACCAGGAGCAGTGATAGTTTTTAAGGCTTCTAATATATCTTTCTTATTAAGTTTCATCTGTTCATATTGAATTTACTAGTTTGTCAGATGGAATTCGCTATTGGCTTTCTAGAAATTCTAGAAAAATTATTTTTAAGCTCATTTCACTCGTTTATCTAGATTTATTCTAAATGCAAAGATAGTTAATAAAGGTAGAAGTAAGAAGTGGTTAACTAGAAGTTATTTATGATTCGATTGAAGAAATAAATATGCAATTATTTTGTAAATTTTCGGGAAATTAGGAGATAATTGGATTTTAAGATTCTGAACCACTACTTCGATACTTTGACTGCACTCAGTACAGGCTAGCTCAGTATAACAGCTCTGAATGCCAAATTACTGTTCCTTTGAAGGATCCCAAAACAATGCATCAAAATTTTGTATTTGATTTTCCGCAACTTCAATCCCTTCATTCTCTAAAAGTTGTTGCATAAGATTTGTTCCTTCAAAATGGTGTTTACCGGTGAGCATTCCTTTTCTGTTAACAACACGATGTGCTGGCACATCTTTTCCTTCAGAATTATTCATGGCGTAACCAACAATACGTGCACTTTTTGTTGCTCCTAAATATTTTGCAATAGCACCATAGCTTGTAACCCTTCCATACGGTATACGCCTTGCTACTTCATATACTTTTTCGAAAAAACCTAAAGTTTCTGGCTTCATTACAATTCTTTCAAAATATTTATAAGGGTAATTAATGCTACTATACCTGTAATGATACCTATGCTGTAATTCATACTTTTTTGAGAAGTGATTTTTTTGTCTTTTATCTTATCAAAAAAGAAAATATAGAAGTACAACATTACAAATGTTCCCATAGCAGCACCAGTTACGTAGGTTACAATACTGGTTTTCTCAAAATCCATCCAACCAAATGATGCCAAAGTAATTGTCATGTATGCCTGATAAGGGATAGGAAATACATTTAAAGCAGATAAGAGCATACCATGGAAAAAACGGCTTCTTTTGCTCATAATATCTTCCTCCTCAACGTTGGTTTCTTTTTGGTTTCTTGCAATAACCAAAAAGTAAATAGTTATAAGCACAAAAATTACAAAGGCTACACGCTGAAGTATCTCAACAATATCTGGTCTGTTTGATAAATAACGTGCAAAAATAGCAGCTATGTATGTTTGAATGAACACCACCAAACACACTCCTGAAGAGAAGGTAATACCACGTCCTGGACCTTCCTTAAGACTTATCCTAGCGGCTGTCATGTTCAGCAAACCTGGAGGAATAACACCTATAAGCGCCACAAAAAGTCCGAGGAAGAAAACAACTGTAATACTCAAGGTTTAGTTGATTTTGAATCTAATATACGTAATTGCTTTGTCTTTTTCTAAATACTGATTCTCGTAAAAGGTCTGAATCTGTGTAACCTCTTCTGGGCTGCCTTCTAATTTGTAAACATTGTGGTTGGCATACAACACCTCGTAATCCAAGCCATGAAGCAACCCAAGCGTGTAACCATGCATAAATTCACTATCGGTTTTAAGGTGCATAAGTCCATTTGGCTTTAGAATCTTTTTATAGCGTTCTAAAAACTGAAGATTGGTTAACCTATGTTTGGTTCTTTTGTACTTTATCTGTGGATCTGGAAAGGTAATCCATATTTCATCGACTTCATTTTCATCAAAAGCAAATTCTATCAACTCTATTTGAGTTCTTACAAAAGCGGCATTTGTTATACCTTCTTCTATTGCTGTTTTTGCACCTCTCCAAAAACGAGCTCCCTTTATGTCTATACCAATAAAGTTTTTGTTTGGGTAACTCTGTGCTAAGCCAACCGTATATTCTCCTTTGCCACAGCCCAGCTCTAGCACTAATGGATTTTCATTTTTAAACACCTCATGTCTCCACTTCCCTTTTAGTTTATAATTACCACTTGTTAATTCATCTCTGGTTGGCTGAAACACATTATCAAAGGTTTCGTTTTCTTTAAATCTTTTGAGTTTATTTTTACTTCCCACGTTTTACTGCTTATTAATAATTTGGTAAAATTAAGGAAACATTTTAAGGTTTATCTTTGCTTTTGAT
>JASBSA010000103.1 GCA_030149175.1 Winogradskyella sp.
AAAAAATGGCAAAAGATATAAAATTCGATATTGAAGCACGCGACGGACTAAAACGTGGTGTCGACGCTTTAGCAAATGCAGTAAAAGTAACTTTAGGACCTAAAGGACGTAACGTAATTATCGGAAAATCATTTGGTGGACCTCAAGTCACCAAAGATGGTGTTTCTGTAGCAAAAGAGATTGAGCTAGAAGATGAGCTAGAAAACATGGGAGCTCAAATGGTAAAAGAAGTCGCTTCTAAAACTAACGATTTAGCTGGTGATGGTACAACAACTGCAACCGTTTTAGCACAAGCAATTGTAAAAGAAGGTTTAAAAAACGTTGCTGCAGGTGCTAACCCAATGGACTTAAAACGCGGTATAGACAAGGCTGTAGAAACTATTACTGCAGACTTAGAAAAGCAAGCTAAAAAAGTAGGTAATTCTTCTGAAAAAATTCAACAAGTAGCTTCTATTTCTGCTAACAATGACAACACTATTGGTGAGCTTATCGCTGAAGCGTTTGGTAAAGTTGGTAAAGAAGGTGTTATTACTGTAGAAGAAGCAAAAGGAACAGACACCTATGTAGATGTTGTAGAAGGTATGCAGTTTGACAGAGGTTACTTATCTCCTTACTTTGTGACTGATGCTGATAAAATGATAGCTGATTTAGAAAATCCATACATTTTATTATTTGACAAAAAGATTTCTAACTTACAGGAAATTCTTCCAATCTTAGAACCAGTAGCACAATCTGGTCGTCCATTATTGATTATCGCAGAAGATGTAGAAGGACAAGCTTTAGCAACATTAGTGGTAAACAAATTAAGAGGTGGTCTTAAAATTGCTGCTGTAAAAGCACCTGGTTTTGGAGACAGACGCAAAGCAATGTTAGAGGATATTGCTATCTTAACTGGTGGTACTGTAATCTCTGAAGAAAGAGGTTTCTCATTAGAAAACGCTGATCTTTCTATGTTAGGTACAGCTGAGTCTGTAATGATAGACAAAGACAACACAACTATTGTAAATGGTAACGGTAATTCTTCTGATATTAAAGCAAGAGTTAACCAAATTAAAGCTCAGATAGAAACAACTACTTCTGACTATGATAAAGAAAAACTTCAAGAGCGTTTAGCAAAATTAGCTGGTGGAGTTGCTGTACTTTATGTAGGAGCTGCTTCTGAAGTAGAAATGAAAGAAAAGAAAGATCGTGTTGATGATGCTTTACATGCTACACGTGCTGCAGTAGAAGAAGGTATTGTTGCTGGTGGTGGAGTTGCTTTAGTAAGAGCTAAAAAGACTTTAGAAAAAATCACCACAGATAACCTTGACGAAACTACAGGTGTACAAATCGTTAATAAAGCGATTGAAGCTCCTTTAAGAACTATTGTTGAAAATGCAGGTGGTGAAGGATCTGTTGTTATCAATAAAGTATTAGAAGGCAAAAAAGACTTTGGTTACGATGCTAAGTCTGAAGAGTACGTAGACATGCTTAAAGCTGGTATTATAGACCCTAAAAAAGTAACTCGTATCGCTTTAGAAAATGCAGCTTCTGTAGCTGGTATGATTTTAACTACCGAGTGCGCTTTAGTTGATATTAAAGAAGATGCTCCTGCTATGCCACCAATGGGTGGAGGCGGAATGCCAGGCATGATGTAGATCCCAGAGCCTCGACACGTAATGAACTCACTATTTCGAATAGAATAGTTGAGTTTGAATGATATAGTAAAAGCCTTTGATGAAAATCAAGGGCTTTTGTTTTTTATCTATTTAATACAACATTCATTAATGTTATAAGCCCTATCAATAAAATTAAGCTTAGTGATATTTTCTTAAACTTATTTTGTGGAATATAATTCAATATCTTTTTTCCTATTGCTGTCCCAATAAAACCAATAACTATTAAAAATGGGATATAAATTAAATCATGATTATGGATAAATCCATTATAGTAATACACAAATGTTCTTGAGAAGTCAATTAAAAAATCTATAAAAGCTGATGTTGCAATAAAAGCACTTTTTTCAAGATTGAAAGCTGCCATTGTCAATCCTCTAATTGCACCTCCTGTTCCCAAGAGTCCAGCAGAGAACCCAGACAAGCCACCACCAATTAAAGCATTTCGTTTGTTTGGACTTATTATTAAATCTTTTTTAATTAAAAACACAATCGCCAAAACAACTAAGAATAGACCAAGAAACAATTCGAGATAATGACTATTAAAAGCTTTTGCAAGTAAGCCGCCTACAACCACAAAGATCACAGAAGGTACTCCTATATTAATAAGCAATTTTTTATCCAGACCTTTTTTGAACAAAACAATTTTACTCAAGTTACTTGATAAATGGTAGATAGCTGTAAGACCTAAAACCGATTCAAAATCGAAATAAAAGTTTGCAATTGGAACAAAGAAAACAGATGACCCAAACCCACCTATTGTTCCTAAAACCTCAGCAATCAAGGCTAAAAACAGAAATACATAGCTTAGGTCTCTCATTTTGAATGTTTTCAATTACATGCTAACCAAGTTCGATTAAAATTTTAAAACATTCAAATTAAAGCCATAAAAAAACCTGAATTAGTATTCAGGTTTTTTATCTTAATTTTTATTCTCTTTTTTCTTTTCTCCATCATGGTCTTTAACCGTTTCCTTATCACGATACTTACAGCAAGGATGAACAGAATCGTAAGCTTCATCTGTCGCTTTTATCTCCTTTGTATCATGGCCAACAGCAGCGATATTCTTAGAAATAGCTTCAAGATTCGTTTTGTTTTCATCATAGATTAATTTCAATTCATGCGTCTCAATACTCCAAACCGCAGACTTTACACCTTTGGTTTTTATAGCTGCTTTTTCTATACGCTCTTTACACATTCCACAAACTCCGTCAACTTCCATTGAAGCTTTGGCATTCTTGTTTTGTGCAAATGTTAAAGTGGTTACTAATAATGCTAAAATTAAAGTTACTCGTTTCATTTCAATATTGTTTTTTAATTCCTGTGAACAGGAATTGTTATTAATTTATTCTAAATCGTAATCCTGCGTAATACATACTTCCAAATATTGGACCATACACAAAGTTGGTATCAAAATTTGAACCAAATGGATTGTCTGCACTAACTATTGGATTATCTTGTTTTACATTGGTTACATTTTCACCTCCTAAATATACTTCAAACTTAGGAGAAAAGACTTTTGTGACTTGAAGGTTTAGTGTACCTACTGTTGGCGAGTACTCATCTAATTGATATTCTGCATCACTTAGGATAGTGCTCGGAAAGCGTTGAGAGTCTAACCAATTATATGTGGCATCAAACTTCCATTGTGCTCCGTTATCGTTCGCTTCGGTTTCATAAGCTGCGTTAGCAAATAAACGATGTTTTGGCACTAACGGTTTTTCTAATTCCCCAGAGTTATAGTCGGTTTTGACATCATAAAACTTATAAGCTGTACGCAAATCAAAATTTTCAAAAAGATTATAGTTGAACTCAAATTGAAAACTATTAGCATAGCTATCTCCTTCAAGGTTATAAAAATTGACTTGATAAGGATTTTCCCAATCAACAACAACCTGATTTTGAAAGTCTGTTCTGTAAAAATCAAACGTGATATCAGCCTTTCTATCAAAAAGATTAAATCCTTGGAGATAACTTACACCATAATTCCAAGCAATTTCTGGATCTAAACCATAAATCTTTCCTCCCGAATTTAAAATATTGATTTGTCTTGAGCTGGCAAACATATTTTGATTTTCAGCAAAAATATTAGCACTTCGCTTTCCTCTTCCTACAGAAAATCTAATAGCCGATTTTTCCCAAGGAGTATAACGCACATGAAGTCTTGGCGTAATAAAAAAGCCTAATCTATTGTGTTGATCTGCTCTAATACCAGCTGTCATTGTTAACTTATCCAAATTGTCGTACGAGTATTCCAAAAAGCCTCCAAACGAATTTTCCACACGTTCAAATGAATCAACATTTACCAATTCATCATAATGGTCATAAGTAAAACTTAGACCTGTTTTTATCTTATGGCGCGAATCTGAAATTATGCTATTGTAAACCAAATTAGAATAAAAGCTATTATGTGTTATATCATAGTCATTTAAACCATAATAAGAATCTTGCTTATGATAACTATATGCGGTCTGTACACCCAAACTTTGATACGGAATTTCAGGATTTACATAGCCAAGTTTGGTAGTTACTTCAAAACGTTGGGTATCAATTTCACTTCCCCAAAAATTGGTTGTACCTCTATCTCTTTCTGGATCAAAATTCATCTGTCCTGACTGCGTATTGTCATTAAGATATCTTAGGTTAATA
Source organism: Winogradskyella sp. (assembly GCA_030149175.1). Classification (GTDB taxonomy): domain Bacteria; phylum Bacteroidota; class Bacteroidia; order Flavobacteriales; family Flavobacteriaceae; genus Winogradskyella. Next base: position 4,305 of record JASBSA010000103.1, read on the forward strand.
AAACTTACCAAACCTTTTTCTCCATTAGTATATTGCCAACGATTCATCACATTAATTTGCTGTTTTAATGGCACATCTAGAAAAGAATCATCATTTCTATCAAATTTTTGATCTCTTAAATTACCATGTACATACAAACCTGTACTCCACTTATCCGATACTTTTTGGTTAATGTGTGTGTTAAGTTCATATCTACCATTTAGACCAGCATAAGCGTTTACAAACAACTTATCGTCTGTTACAGGTTTTACTAATTCTGTGTTTATTTGACCTGCAATACTTTCAAATCCGTTGACTACACTACCAGCACCCTTAGTAATCTGGATACTTTCCACCCAAGTACCAGGAATAAAACTTAATCCATAAGCTTGCGATGCTCCTCGAATAGCAGGAATGTTTTCGGTAGTAATCAATATGTATGGACTCGTAAGGCCTAGCATTTTTATTTGCTTTGTTCCTGACACCGCATCAGCAAAATTCACATCAATAGATGGGTTAGTTTCAAAACTCTCAGACAAATTACAACAGGCGGCCTTCAACAATTCATCACTACTGACTATTAGTGTATTTGTAGCTTTTAAATACGATTTAGCTGTTGCCACTTTTCGTGAGGTCACCGTAACAGCATCTAATTCTTCAGAAGCTTGTAATACATGTTTGATGTATTTGTTTTCAGTAACTTCTATGGTATCAGTCTTAAAACCTACATAACTGATCACCAATTTGTTGAATGAGAATTTATAAGGTAACGTAAATGTACCGTCATCCCTAGAAATTGTACCAACTGTAGAACCTAGCCAATACACATTGGCACCAGGTAAGGGCATTTCTTTACCTGTGCTTGTTTCTAAAACCACACCTTCTAATTGATCTTGAGATAATCCTATAAAAGGTAAAAGCAACATTATAATTAAAACCTTTTTCATACATCAAAAGTTTTAATAATCATAAATATGGCCATAACTATCATTATGGCGTTTTCAATGAAGGTTGCTTTGGTCATTGGCAACTTTAATGCTGTACCCAAACAAGCACATTGAATAGATTTTTTATCTAACAACGTTTTGGTAACACCAATAGTTGTGATACCCAAAACCACCAAAGTAACTATCAAAGCAATATCAGTTTGAAAACGCATAAGAAACATTAAACCTAGTACCACTTCAATAAATGGGTATATCCAGCCGTAAGCAGGAATAGCTTTTGCCAATGGATCGTACATTCTAAAACTTTCTGGAAACCCTTTGAGATCTAGAAGTTTGAAAAAGCTAAAAACAATATAAAATAGACCCATAAAATCTAGCATAAAACCATTAATATTCCATGGTTTTATATTCAAAAGGGTCGAGGCTATCAATATATAGCCAAGAATTAAAAATAGAGGAAACAGCTGTTTCAGTTCACTTTTTTCCTCTTTCACAGTTTGAGTTGAACTAAAAACATTTTTAACTTCTTGTTCTGAAATCGTGTATTTATCTGATAAGGCATTTTGAAGTGTATCTACTCCAATATGCTTATTCATTTTTATGGTTGCAGTACTGCTATTAAGATCCACCTCAACGCTCTCAACATATTTTAATTCAGACAAAGATTTTTCAACTGAAGCCTTGCAACCGTTACAGGTCATTCCTGTAACATTATATGTATGTGTCATGATTTATTTAATTTGAAATTTTTTAATTATATGGCATCGCTAATGCGTGCCAAATATCCTATAATCTCAAATTATTAAATGAGGTAAGTTTCGTCCAAAACGTGTATATCTTTCACTATTTCGGGAGGCGAATAATCTCTGTGTGGTATGGTTTTTTTAGGTAAACCTTCAAACAGATTAATATAGCTAAAATTAAAAGCAATAAGTATTTGCTTTTGTATGCTTGGTAAATCGTCAAATGAATTAATTTTTAATTCATCCTGTCCATTAATGATTTCTGTTTCATCTTTACAACAAGACTTTTTTACGATTTCCGATTGATTCATGTCTTGCATCTCGGTACCGCATTTTTTCGCTTTTGTAAAAATAGCAACATCTACCAACGTACCACCACAGAAATGCTTTTCTATAGCTATAGAAAGCGTGGAAAATAACACTAAAAAAGATAGTGTTACAGCAATGGTTCTATTTAGAAATGAAAATTTCACAATGCAAAGTTACAAAATTGACACAAACAGAAATGATTTTATAAAATCCTTAACGATTAAGCTTATAATAGTAAAATGCTGGTAATAGTAGTATTAAACCAATAGGCTGAATTAAAAACCGTCTAACATTAAAGAATAAATAATAATCTTCTTGCCTTGGGTTGATGACAAAATATAGAAAAGGAATCAGTAATAGTACATAAGCGATAATATACAACAATGTAGAAAATTTTATCATCACTTTATCATTAAAAACAAAGTAAAGGATTCCTAATGATGCCGAAGTATTTAGTAAATATCGTAGACTAGTGTAGAATACTAATTTAGCAACTTCACGTCTTGGATTATCCATATAGAGATAGTCATTTTCAAAAAACGTAAGATAAGGATCGTAAAACAAATCATCCTCAAAGCCTCTAATTGCCACCAAAACAAGTAACAATAGAACAGCTAATATGTAACGTGTAAGTTTAGGCATTTGCTTTCACATTTTTAGAAAACCTGTTCACCCAAAACATCCAAAGCAAAAATACTGCACCATAAATCAACATTGGGAAAATAACATTGTGCAATACCTCACGTCTCCATGGGTAATGGTACAATCCTGCCGATAAAATAACTATTCGAATAAGATTAAAGGCATAAATAATAATACTACCAGCAAAACAATAAAATAATGTTGTTTTAAACTTTCCGGCAAAAGCAACAATAAATGATAGAAACAAAATAATAATGCTCACAGCATTACAACCTTCTATAACTCTGGCTACAAATTTTCCATTTATGATTACTTTCATAGAAGGTTCGTTGGGATGCGGCAAAACTTGAGCATCATAACCTATACTATTGAGTAAAGAGTTGGTCTGTTTAGCAACCAAATTGGTCATATAATCTGGATAGTATTTAGAACCATCTGATAATTTTAAATACACATTATAACCAATAGTTAATACGCCATACACCAATAAAAAGGTGATAATGAATCTTATAACGAGCTTGTATTTTGTTAAGAGTTCTCTCAAATAAAATATTGTTAGTTGTAGGCTGTTAAATTTATGAAAACCCTAATTTAAAAGTTCATGCTTTTGGATATTTTTGCCAAAAACTTGCAATTATGACTTTTGAAACCCTAAAACCTGAAATAAAATCAATAGTAACAAACACCAACTTTACTATAGACGAGCGTCTTTTAAAAATTTGTGAGTTTCTTGAAGCTAATATAGACTATTACAATTGGGTTGGTTTCTATTTTAAAAATGGCGATAAAAACGAGTTAAAATTAGGACCTTATGTTGGTGAGCCAACAGACCACACTATTATTCCATTCGGAAAAGGGATTTGCGGACAAGTTGCTGTAAGTAACAAAAACTTTGTAGTGCCAGATGTGTCTGCTCAAGACAACTACATAGCATGCAGTATTACAGTAAAAGCTGAAATTGTTATCCCAATCTTTGTAAATGGGGAAAATATTGGACAAATAGACATAGACTCAAATACTCCAAATCCATTTACGGAAGCTGATGAACGTTTTTTAGAATTTATATGTAGGGAAGTAGCAAGTTTACTTTAATGATACCACTACATTCCAGTTCTAATAGCCTCAACTGGATCTAAACGGGATGCTGAAAATGCTGGTATCACTCCAGAAATCAAACCAATAACCGTAGAGAGAACAAAACCAAGGAACATATTACCAAAGGATAAGACAAACTCAAAGTCCTCTCCTACTACTCCATTCATTACCAAAGCCGTAATGTAAACAAGTAGAAGACCAATTAAGCCTCCAACAATAGCTAAAATAACTGCTTCAAACAAAAACTGAAATAGGATAAAACGGTTCTTGGCACCTAAGGATTTCTGAATTCCAATTAAGTTAGTACGTTCTTTTACACTCACAAACATAATATTTGCAATACCAAAGCCACCTACTAAAAGTGAGAACCCACTTATCACCCAACCAACAAGATTGAGTGTGCCTATAATTGCATCCACAAAAGACACCAATCCAGATAATTTATTTATAAAAAAATCATCATCCTCATCTGCTTTAAGTCCTCTGTAAGTTCTGAACTTTTGTTTTAAAACACTTTCAAAAGCACCAATATCCACATCTTCTTTTGGCTTTATTACCACAGCACCTGGCAAGCCATCTACACCTCCATTTCTAAATTGCCTGACAAAATTAGCTGGCACAAACCCTTTAACATCTGGAGAATCACCCAATCCAGCGCCATATTTTTTTAGCACACCTATAACTGTAAGCTTTCTTCCATATACCCTAACTACCTTTCCTATTGGATTAGTTTGATCAAATAAATTTTCAGCTAACTCAGAACCCAAAACAATAACTGACGAGCCTGTATCCGATTCGAGCTCAGAATAAAATCTACCTTTTTCAATTTTTAAATCGTCTATCGTGTAGATGCCATGCGAAATAGGTGTAATTTCAATGTTAGTTAAAGTTTCAGCCTGATAGCGTATTGTTTCTCTTCCTCCAAAAATCACATAAGCAGACTCTTCAATGTCTGTTACATTACGTCTTACAAACTCATAATCATCATAGTCTACCTGAGGAAAATTATCGCGTTTCCATCTCGGAACATCTGTTGGCCCGAACGAAAACTTAGTAAGGTACATTGTGTTTTTGTCTAATCCAGATAGGTTTTCTTTAATATTTCTATCTAAAGAATCTACAGCCGCCAAAACTGCAATAATTGAAAAGATACCAACCGTAACCCCTAAAAGTGATAAAAAGGTACGTAACTTATTATTCCTAAGGGCATTTAACGCAAACGAAAAGCTCTCTTTGAATACTCTTAAATAGACAAGCATGTGTTGGTTGTTTTAAAACAATTTAAAGATAGGACGTTTTCAACAATTTATTGTTACAAAAAACTTAAAGAAACTAATATAAGCCCTAAGATTATACTATTGTTTATTTTATTTTTGCAGCATCAAAATCACAACACAACATTATGAGCAACAAAACCATATCCTCAGCGCTAATTTCGGTATTTAGTAAAGACGGATTAGAACCAATCGTAAAAAAATTAAACGCCCTTAACGTTACCATTTATTCAACAGGTGGAACAGAAAAATTCATTAAAGATTTAGGCATTAATGTCGTACCTGTAGAAGACGTTACATCTTACCCATCAATATTGGGTGGAAGAGTTAAAACTTTACATCCAAAAGTTTTTGGAGGTATTTTAAATCGTCAAAATCATGAAGGTGATGTAGCAGAGCTTGCTGAGTTTGAAATTCCGCAAATAGATTTGGTTATCGTTGACTTATACCCTTTTGAGAAAACGGTAGCATCTGGTGCCAGCAACCAAGATATTATTGAAAAAATTGATATTGGAGGTATTTCACTTATTAGAGCTGCTGCTAAAAACTATGCAGATGTTACATGTGTATCTTCTGTAGATGATTACGCTGAATTTTTAGAATTACTTGAATCTAAAAATGGAGAAACTTCTGAAGAAGACCGTAAGCGTTTTGCTGCAAAGGCTTTTAATGTATCTTCTCACTACGATTCTGCTATTTTTAACTATTTCAATAAAGATGAAGAAGAAACCGTTTTAAAGATTAGTGAAACAAAAGGAAAAGTATTGCGTTATGGCGAAAACCCTCACCAAAAAGGATTTTTCTTTGGTGATTTTGATGCCATGTTTACAAAACTTCATGGTAAAGAATTGAGCTACAACAACCTTCTAGATGTTGATGCTGCTGTAAATCTTATTTTAGAGTTTAAAGGTGAAGACCCAACTTTTGCTATTTTAAAGCATAATAACGCTTGTGGTTTTGCTCAAAGAGATACTATTCATCAAGCGTATGTAGATGCGTTAGCTGGTGATCCCGTTTCTGCTTTTGGAGGTATTTTAATTTCAAATACAGAGATTGATAAAGCAACTGCAGAAGAAATTCATAAGTTATTCTGTGAGGTTGTTATTGCACCTTCATTTAGTGATGATGCTTTAGAGATTTTAAAAGGAAAGAAAAACAGAATTCTTTTAATCTTAAATGATGTTGAACTATCTGAAAAAACAGTTAGAACTTGTTTAAATGGTGTTTTAGTTCAAGATAAAGACAACAAAACTGATGGTTTAGAAGACTTAAAAACAGCTACAACAAAAGCACCTACTGATGCTGAAAAAGAAGATTTAATTTTTGCTTCAAAACTTTGTAAGCATACCAAATCTAACACCATTGTTCTTGCTAAAAACAAGCAACTTTTAGCAAGCGGAACAGGACAAACAAGTCGTGTAGATGCACTAAACCAAGCTATTCACAAAGCAAAATCTTTTAATTTTGATTTAGAAGGAGCTGTTATGGCAAGCGATGCATTTTTCCCTTTTCCAGATTGTGTAGAGATTGCAGACAATGCTGGTATCACTGCTGTGATTCAACCTGGTGGCTCTATAAAAGACGAATTAAGTATCAATTATTGTAATGAAAATAATGTTGCTATGGTCTTTACGGGAACACGTCATTTTAAGCACTAAAAAATATATTGAGTTAAAACATCTATAAAGGCAGAAATAACGTATAATTTATTACATTTACGCTTAGTCATAAACTTATGACAAGAATAACCCAAATAATATTATAAACGCGCATGGGATTTTTTGATTTCCTAACGGAAGAAATAGCCATAGATTTAGGAACCGCAAACACACTAATTATACACAACGATAAGGTTGTTGTAGATAACCCTTCTATTGTTGCAAGAGACCGTATTAGTAATAAAATTATTGCAGTTGGTAAAGAAGCCAACATGATGCAAGGTAAAACACATGAGAACATTAAAACGATTAGACCATTAAAAGATGGTGTAATTGCAGATTTTGATGCCTCTGAGCAAATGATAAGTATGTTTATAAAAAACATACCTGCGCTTAAGAAAAAGTTTTTCAACCCTGCATTAAGAATGGTTGTGTGTATTCCTTCTGGCATTACTGAAGTTGAAATGCGAGCGGTAAAAGAATCTTGTGAACGCGTTAACGGAAAAGAGGTTTACCTAATACATGAGCCAATGGCAGCAGCTATTGGTATTGGTGTAGATATTATGCAACCAAAAGGTAATATGATTGTAGATATAGGTGGTGGTACTACTGAGATTGCAGTTATAGCACTTGGAGGTATTGTTTGTGATAAATCGGTTAAAGTTGCAGGTGATGTGTTTACCAACGATATTATCTATTATATGCGTACGCAACACAACTTATATGTTGGAGATAGAACTGCTGAAAAGATAAAAATCCAGATTGGAGCTGCAACGGAAGATCTTGAATTACCACCAGAAGATATGAGCGTTCAAGGACGTGACTTATTAACTGGTAAACCTAAACAGGTTCAAATTTCATATAGAGAGATTGCTAAAGCATTAGATAAATCCATCTTAAGAATAGAAGATTCAGTGATGGAAACTCTATCACAAACTCCACCCGAACTAGCTGCAGATATATATAATACTGGTATTTACCTTGCTGGTGGAGGATCAATGTTACGAGGATTAGACAAACGACTTTCTCAAAAAACAGATCTACCTGTTTATATTGCTGAAGACCCATTAAGAGCCGTAGTAAGAGGTACAGGTATTGTACTTAAAAACTTACCAAAATTCAAAAGCGTATTGATAAAATAAAAGGAGAATAAATGCAACAAATCATCAATTTTGTTATAAAAAACAAAACCTTTCTGTTGTTTTTATTCCTTTTTAGCATCGGTTTGGCACTTACTATTCAGTCACATTCCTACCATAGAAGTAAATTTATAAACTCTGCGAACGCTTTATCTGGTGGTGTTTACGGCACTGTAAACTCAATTGATAAGTATTTTGATTTAGAGCAAGAAAATGAAATTTTGGCAGAAGAGAATAGACGTTTAAGAGAACAACTTTTTAATTCTTTAAACTCGAAAAGCAATACCATTATTGACACTTTAATTTCTAAGGAAAATTACAGAATAACTACAGCAGATGTTTACAAAAACAGTTACTCCTTAACTAATAACCATCTCACAATTAATAAAGGCAAGAATGATAGCATAAAGCAAGATTTTGGTGTAATCACTTCAAAAGGAATAGTTGGTATTATTAATAACACTTCCAAAAACTATGCTACGGTACTCTCAATTTTGAGTAAAAAAAGTAGAATCAATGCCAAACTAAAACACTCTAATCATATTGGTTCCTTAACTTGGAATGGCAAATCCCCTGAATTTGTTCAACTTATTGATGTATCTAAATTTGCTCCCGTAAAAGTAGGTGACACTATTGTTACAGGCGGACAATCCTCTATTTTTCCTAAAGGAATTAACATAGGAAGTATTGAGAGTTTTGAAACTGACATTAGTGGAGACACATACACTATACAAGTAAAACTTTTCAATGATATGACCAATATTGGAACAATATACATACTTGAAAACCGAGACAGAAATGAAATCCTAAAGTTACAAAGCAGTAGTAATGAATAGTGCTCTTGGTATAAATAGTATTCGTTTTATCCTATTGCTTCTAGTACAGGTTATTGTATGTAGTCACATTAACTTTTTAGGTTATATCAATCCCTACATCTATATCATTTTCATTTTTCTTTTTCCTATCAGAGAAGAACGCCTTATTTTGCTTATAACCAGTTTCCTTCTAGGCATTTTGGTAGATATGTTTTTAGATTCTGGTGGAGTACATGCCGCTGCTTCTGTGCTATTAGCATATGCTAGGCCAATTTTCTTAAAAACATCTTTTGGTATGCTTTACGAACATCAAAGCATAAAATTCAGTAATACTGAGCTCGGTAGTTTAATAACATATATCACCCTTGGTACATTAACTCACCACCTCATTCTATTTTCGCTTGAAGTTTTTAACATTTCTAGCATACTTTTAATCTTGAAAAAAACGTTATTCTCTAGTATTTTTACTATAATTCTTTGTATCCTGATTATAATTCTATTTAGTCGAAACAAAAAATGAGAAAACTTTTACTCTTAACCACTGTTATACTTGTTGGTCTTGTTTTTATAGCACGCTTGTTTTATCTGCAAGTATATGGAGGCTACGACTATAACATTTTTGAAGATACAGCAATTAAGCCCGAATATACCTACCCAAAACGTGGTTATGTCTACGATAGAAATGGAAAATTATTAGTAGCCAACCAACCATCTTATGATGTTATGGTTATTCCTCGTGAGGTAGAACCTTTAGATTCTCTAGAACTTGTTGAATTTTGTAATCTCTTGAAAATAACCAAGGAAGATTATGATAAAAAATTAGAACGTGCCAAAAACTATTCGCCAAGGTTACCTTCACCTTTTGTGCCACAGTTATCAAAGTCAGATTATGCTGTTCTACAGGAAAAAATGCGAAAATATACAGGTTTCTATATTCAGAAGCGTTCTTTAAGATCTTACCAAACTACAATTGGAGCCAATGTTTTAGGAGATATAGGTGAAGTTAACAGAAGTATTATCGAAAAACAACCCTATTACAAATTGGGAGATTTAATCGGTAAGCAAGGTGTTGAAAAAACTTATGAAGAAACCCTAAGAGGAATAAAAGGGATTAAGTTTATTCAAAAAGATCGATTCAATAAAAATATCGGACCTTATAAAGAAGGAAAGTTTGATACGCTCCCAAAACCAGGGAAAGATATAACCATTACTATAGATTCCCAGCTTCAGGCCTATGGTGAGCTTTTAATGACCAACAAGCGTGGTGGTATTGTTGCAATAGAGCCAAGTTCAGGAGAAATTTTAGCAATGGTTTCTGGCCCATCATACAACCCAAATTTACTCGTTGGTAGAGACCGATCTAAAAACTTCAACAAATTATACCGAGACAGTATTGCCAAGCCTTTATTTGACAGAGGCCTTCAAGCCATGTATCCGCCTGGTTCGCCTTTTAAAACTTTAAATGCGCTAATAGCATTACAAGAAGGAGTTGTCTCGACTGAAGACCGTTTTAGTTGTAACATGGGTTACCGTTACGGAAACAGAAAGATGGGTTGCCACGCTCACAAAAGTCCCGTTAATATGAATATTGGCATCTACGAATCTTGTAATGCATATTTTGCTAATGTTTACAGAAGAATCATGGATAAGTATGATTCCCCTGCCGAAGGTATGGATAATTGGAGTAAGCATATTAAAAGTTTTGGGCTTGGTGATTACCTAAATAATGATTTGTCTGTAGGCCAGCCTGGAAAAGTACCTACAGCAGCTACCTATGATAGAGGCTACGGAAAAAACAAATGGTATACCACTTTTACAATTTCTAATGCTATAGGCCAAGGAGAAGTTTTAGCAACTCCTATACAATTAGCAAATATGGCTGCAGCAATAGGTAATCGTGGTTATTATTATACACCACACATTATAAAAAATATTGAAGGTGATACTATTCCCTTAAAATTTACCACACCTAAATATACCACTATAGACAAAAAACATTTTGAACCTGTAGTGCAAGGCATGCATGATGTTTACAACAAAGGAACCGCAAAAAATCTTAAGGTTAATGGTATAGATATTTGCGGGAAAACTGGTACTGCTGAAAATTTTGCGATTATAGACAGTATAAAAACGCAACTTACAGACCATTCCATATTTGTAGCATTTGCACCAAAAGATAACCCAAAAATCGCCATAGCTGTTTTTATTGAAAACGGCTACTTCGGAAGTCGGTTTGCAGGACGCATGGCTAGCTTGATGATAGAATACTACCTTAGGGGCGAAATTACAAGAAAGGATATGGAAAGTTTTGTACTTCGTTATTCACTTGAGCATGAATATAGAAAGCCTTATTCTGGAGAACCTTTTGGTATTAATAGACAGACTACATTAGAAGCTATAAGTGAAGAAGAATATGAAAATCTTTTAAATCTTAAAGCGGAAATCCCAAAGTCATAATTTATGCTCAGAGAAAACCAAAGACGCTTTAAGTTTGATTGGATTACTATTATCCTTTTTCTTTTATTGGTTGGCTTTGGCTACGTAAATATTTTATCGGCTTCTCATGATGGTGAGGTAACTAGTTACTTCAACATGTCAGAACTTTATGGAAAGCAACTGGTTTTTATTGGGTTAACATTTGTTATAATCCTTCTAATTTTATCGCTTGAGGCTAAGTTTTATGAGCGGTTCTCAAGCATCATCTATTTGGTTGCTATTTTATCGTTAGTTGGTCTTTTTATTTTTGGCAAAGATGTAAATGGAGCACGCTCTTGGTATGGTATAGGCAGTATGACAATTCAACCCAGTGAATTTGCCAAATTCGCTACAGCACTAGCGGTTGCAAAGTACATAAGCGATATACAGACCAACATGAAGACCTTAAAGGACCAAATTCGTGTTGCAGCCATTATATTTATTCCCGCACTACTAATATTATTACAAAATGATGCTGGTAGCACCATAGTTTATTTAGCTTTTTTCTTTGTGTTTTACAGAGAGGGATTACAGCAGATATATTTAATTGTTGTCATATCACTTATTCTCTTGGCCGTACTTTCTTTAAAATTTGGTATTTTAGCTACTACTGTAGTCGCATTAATAGCACTCACAGTTCGTTATTTTTTTAGAAAGAAGAAACGAGCTTCAAAACTTCAATATATACTCGTATTATTTATAGCAGTAGGGTTTGCATATGGTGTGAAACTGTTTTACGAACATGGATTACAAACACATCAACAAAACAGAATTAGTCTTTGGTTACGTTTAGAGAAAGACCCTGTAAAGCTAGAGCAAATGAGAAAAGCCGAAGCTTACAACCTCATTCAATCAGAAGAAGCTATAAGTTCTGGTGGATTAACAGGAAAAGGGTTCTTTGAAGGCACAAGGACTACTGGGAAATTTGTACCTGAACAGGAAACAGATTATATTTTTAGTACAGTTGGAGAAGAATGGGGTTTTTTAGGTAGTAGCGCTGTTGTACTTTTATTTGTTTTTCTAATCATTAGAATTTTATACTTGGCAGAAGCTCAAAAATCGCAATTTAGTCGTGTATACGGTTATGGTGTTGCCTCCATATTATTTGTACACTTTACAATTAATATTGGAATGGTTATGGGTTTAATACCAACAGTTGGCATACCACTTCCTTTCTTTAGTTATGGTGGCTCAGGACTTTGGGGATTTACAATACTGTTATTTATTTTCATTAAGCTTGACAGCAATAAAATAAATGAGTGGTAAAAAAGACACCTAGTAAAGGTAAACAACTATAATACTAATCAACTTTTACTCTTAATTTTTTCTGTGACCTAAGCACAACTAACCACAGAAACAGTTTAATTAGCATGTAACAACCTATGAAAAAATTTACCAATATAAAATCTACCTATTACTGGTGTCTTTAACTTTTATTTACATCCTGGTAGCGACTAATAAACAATACTACTAACCTAACTAACTCGTTTTGTGCGCCAGGATGTAAAATAAACTTCTACTTACTGGCCTTGACCTAGAGAGTAGCCTCTTACTCCGTCAAACGTATATAAGTTTTCTGTTTTTATTGCGTCTATACCATGGTCCATGGCAGACTGCAATACATCTACAATTTTTCTTTTAGACAATTCTTTCCCTTCTTTCGCAGTATATCTACATCTCCAATGATCTGTACAAAATGTTTCTTTAAAACCATTTGGCCAAACTTTTATACCTCTATTGGTAATCATAGATAACTCTAACTCATCATTATTTAGCTTTTTAAGTTTTTCTGCAAGGATATTTGCATCATAACCATGCCAGTCTACAAACAAATCCACACCAACAACCTTTTTGTTTCTAGAAGGTTTCCTTTGATACTTTGGTAATACTAATGGTGTGTTATCTTTAAAGGAGACCTCTGGTAATTGTGTTGGTTTATTACCCAAATTTTCAATAACAGCTTCTGCAAATGCTTTCGTACCTACGCGTTTGGTACTCATTACTGGATCGTAGATATCATTGGTATGTACTCCGTCTTCTATAGTTCGTAACCAAGCATTCTGAATTTTCTCCGCTACTACATTTTGTCCAACATGATTTAACATCATCACTGCTGCATTTATTAATCCAGAAGGATTGGCAACATCTTTTCCTGCAATATCTGGTGCCGAACCATGTATGGCTTCAAACATGGCACTTTCCTGTCCTATGTTTGCTGAGCCTGCCAATCCGACAGAACCTGTAATTTGTGCTGCTATATCCGACATAACATCTCCGTAAAGATTAGGCATCACTATAACATCAAAATCTTCTGGTGAGTCAGCGAGTAGCGCTGCACCTATATCTACAATCCAATGCTCATTTATAATATCTGGGTACCTTGCTGCTACTTCATCAAAAACTTGATGGAACAAACCATCGGTTTGCTTCATAATATTGTCTTTTGTAAAACAAGTTACCTTTTCTCTTCCATACTTTTTGGCATACTCAAATGCATAGGTTACTATTTTTTCGCAACCAGGACGGCTAATAAGTTTTAAACATTGTACGACTTCTTCAGTTTGCTGATGTTCTATCCCAGCGTATAAATCCTCTTCGTTTTCTCTAATGATAACGACATCCATTTCTGGGTGTTTTGTAGTTACAAATGGATGAAGGCTACGACACGGTCTTACATTAGAATACAATCCTAATGTCTTTCTCATTGTGACATTTAAACTTTTATAACCGCCACCTTGAGGTGTTGTAATAGGAGCCTTAAGAAGCACTTTGTTTCTTCTTATGATGTCCCATGCTTTGTCTGAAATACCAGCTGAATTACCAGATAAATATACTTTTTCTCCAACTTCGATTTCTTCAAAAGTCAGGTCTGCACCTGCAGCACTAAGAATATTGAGTGTTGCATCCATAATCTCAGGACCAATACCATCTCCCTTAGCTAATGATACTTTTATCATAATTGCGTTGAGTTATTATTACACTGCAAAGATGATATTCATTTTTCATATATTTTTATATATGTTTAATATATTATTTATAAATAATATTTATGAAAAAACTCATAAAAAAGACCTACACTACAAAAATTGATTTTTTGTAGACATAGGCCTGTATCTTTTTTTAAGAAACTTTAACTATTTAAGACTGTCTAAACTCGCTTTAATCGTGTCAATTTTAGCTAAGGCATCTGCTTCCTTTTTCTTTTCTGAAGCCACAACTTGCTCTGGTGCGTTATTTACAAAGCGCTCGTTAGACAATTTCTTTTGAACCGATTTTAAGAAACCCTCGGTGTAATTTAATTCTTCCGTTAGTTTTGTAATTTCAGCTTCTACATCGATACTACCTTCCATAGGAATAAAATATTCGTTAGATTTTACTCTAAAGGTTAAAGCACCATCTACTGGTTCGCTTACATAATTAAAGCTACTTAGGTTGCCCATTTTTGCGATAACCTCATCAAAAGTTGAAGCTGCATTTTCATTATTCACTACTGAAAATACTATGGCATCTTTAAAAGCAATATTCTTTTGCTTTCTAATGTTTCTGATACCAGAAATAACCTCAGAAGCAAAATCAAATTCAGAAATTAACTTTTCATTTATTGATTTGCTTTCAGGCCATCTTGCAATGATAAGTGCTTCTTCTGGTAAACGCTCTTCAATATATTGCCAAATTTCTTCTGTTAAGAATGGCATAAACGGATGAAGTACTTTTAATAAATCTTCAAATAAAGCAATAGTAGCTTTGAAAGTCGTACTATCTATTGGCTCTCCGTAAGCTGGTTTTATCATTTCTAATAACCATCCACAGAAGTCATCCCAAATCAGTTTGTAAGTTGCCATCAAGGCATCACTCAATCTATATTTACTGAAGTGGTCTTCTATTTCAATTAGTGTTTTTTGCAATTTTGTTTCAAACCACTCTAATGCAATTTTACTAGTTTGAGGCTGCCCAACACTTTCACTTACCTCCCAACCTTTTACTAATCTAAAGGCATTCCAGATTTTGTTCGCAAATTTCTTTCCCTGATCGCACAAGGCTTCATCAAATAATAAATCATTCCCTGCGGCAGAACTCAACAACAAACCAACTCTTACACCATCTGCACCATATTCTTCAATCAGCTTTAAAGCATCTGGCGAGTTCCCTAATGACTTAGACATTTTTCGTCTTTGCTTATCTCTTACTAAGCCCGTGAGATACACATTTTCAAAGGGTCTTTCATCTTTATACTCATATCCTGCAATTATCATACGTGCTACCCAGAAGAATAAAATGTCTGGACCAGTAACCAAATCGTTGGTAGGATAGTAATAGTTTATATCTTCATTTTCAGGATTTCTTATCCCATCGAAAACGCTCATTGGCCATAGCCAAGATGAGAACCACGTATCTAGAGCATCGGTTTCCTGTTTTAAGTCAGAAGCTTTAAGTTCTGAGTTAGCCGTTTTTTCTTGAGCTAATTTTAGAGCGTCCTCAATAGTTTCAGCAACTACGAAGTCCTCTTTACCATCACCATAGTAATAGGCAGGAATTTGTTGTCCCCAAAGTAACTGACGCGAAATATTCCAGTCTCTGATGTTTTCCATCCAATGACGATAGGTATTTTCAAACTTTTTAGGGAATAATTTCACCTCACCATTTGTGAGAACTGCGTCTAAAGCCGGCTTTGCCAAGTCTTCCATTTTTAAGAACCATTGGTCGCTTAAACGTGGCTCTATAATAGCTTTTGTACGCTCCGATATACCAACACGATTGTTATAATCTTCAATCTTTTCAATTTGTCCTAAAGATTCTAATTCTTTAACAATGGCTTTACGAACTGCAAAACGGTCTTGCCCTTCGTAATGCATCCCATAACTATTCAAAGTAGCATCGTCATTAAAGATGTCAATTACTTCTAAGTTATGTTTGTCACCAAGGACTTTATCGTTTTCATCGTGTGCTGGCGTAACTTTTAAGCAACCAGTACCAAATTCTACATCTACATAATCATCGTTTATAATCGGAATCACCCTGTTGCAAATTGGTACAATCGCCTTTTTACCTTTGAGATTTTGATGTCTTGGGTCTTCGGGATTGATACAAATCGCCGAATCACCTAAAATGGTTTCAGGACGAGTTGTAGCTATGGTTAAAGTGTCATCAGATCCCTCAATTTTATAGTTGACGTAGTAAAGCTTTCCTTGTTTTTCAACATACTCTACTTCTTCATCTGAAAGGGTGGTCTTAGCCTCTGGATCCCAATTTACCATTCTGTAACCACGATAAATCAGTCCTTTATTATACAGGTCTACAAATACCTTTATAACAGCTTCAGACATATCGTCGTCCATTGTAAACTTGGTTCTATCCCAATCGCAGGAACAACCCAATTTCTTTAGTTGCTCTAGGATAACACCTCCATATTCGTGAGTCCAATCCCAAGCGTGCTTTAAAAATTCTTCACGTGTTAAATCATTCTTGTCAATGCCTTCTGCTTTTAACTTAGCTACAACTTTAGCTTCGGTTGCAATGGATGCGTGGTCTGTACCGGGAACCCAACATGCATTTTTTCCTAATAAACGAGCACGACGAATTAACACATCTTGAATAGTATTATTCAACATATGTCCCATATGCAAAACCCCAGTAACATTTGGTGGCGGGATGACTATGGTATAAGGCTCACGTTCGTCTGGTATAGAGTGAAAATAATTGTGTTGCATCCAGTAGTCGTACCACTTTTTTTCTACTGACAATGCATTATATTTTGATGGAATTTCCATATTTGGTATCGTTTTTGCTAAGTAACTAGCAAAAGTACTTATATTTCTTTTTTTGAAAAATTATTAGGTAGTTATTATGCTTGTAATGCCTTAAATTCTGTTAAATAGCATGTATTACGTCTAATTAATTTTGATGGGAATTAAAAAGTAAGTAGTTTTGATAGTATCAATTTAAAAAATTTAAATGATGAAAAATTTAATAGCAATTCTATTTGTAGGTTTAATGAGTTTTGGGTCTTTTGCTCAAGAGAAGAAAGTAGCTAAGATAGAGTTTAAGACCACAGTCATTGATTACGGAACCATTGAAAAAGGTTCTGATGGTGTAAGAACATTTGAATTTACTAATACAGGAAACGCTCCTTTGGTAATTTCTAATGTAAAATCTACTTGTGGTTGCACAGTGCCAAAAAAGCCAAAAGAACCAATTATGCCTGGTGAAACTGGTGAAATTGAAGTGAAGTATGACACCAAAAGAGTTAACCCAATTAGAAAAACTATTACAGTTTTTTCTAATGCTGAAACTCCAACGGTTGCTCTAAAAATTAAAGGCTTAGTTGTAGATCCGGATAAGACAAGTGTTTTAGAAAAGAAAGAAAAAAGCATGATTGAGCAATAAACTCAATTTTATAAAAATGTAATAAGCTCTCAATTTGAGGGCTTATTTCTTTTTAGGGCATCATCTAATTTAAACCTATAATCTTTTACTTTACCGTAACGCTCAACTTTTAACCTTATTAGCCTTCCCGTTTTACCGTACAAAATTTCGTTTATTTGGTTTAGCTTCATGTTATAAACTTCCTTACCATTTATACCTAATACTATATCACCTACCCTTAGACCAGATGCGTAAGCATTTGAAGATTTGCGTAACTCTACTATTCTATACATTGGTTTTAGCAACATTCTATGACTTATTGACACATCTATCTTTATGGCATTAGGGTTATGTGTGTCATTATAACCATCTGTTGGTGGTAGCTCTACACGTTCATTTACAAACATGCTACCATTATACTCTAACACAATGCCGCTATTATTATAAGTAAATGGTTTTTTAAAATAACTATTCTTTCGTATATGTAGCTTTTTGTTGGTATAGTCTACATACATATTGAAGCGTTTCAAAATATCACCTCCTACGCTACCATTTCTATCTTTATAAACTTTAGTGATATCTATAGATGCCGAATCTGGGTATGCAACATTTACATTTTCGAGACAGTAATCACTTAATAAAAACTTAGAAATCTTAGACCTCTTACCATACACTGAACCACTAAGCCCTTTACCTAGATAGTCTCTAAAAAAAAGCGAATCGTTCGGTAACAATCCTATCTCTTCATCCTCAAATAGCCACAGAGCATCACTGCTTCCTGTATCAATTAGAAGTTTTATGTTTTTTTCAGTGTTTTTAAGATTAATTCTTGCATCTAAATAAGGCTTTTTACTGTAAATCTCTATCGGAATAGTTTGCCATCTTCTTGATGTTTTGGGTCTGAAAAATTCTGGCTTATGCAATCGAATATATTTTGAGTTATAATTTATCTCTACTACAAAGTCTTTAAATACGTCAAATCCGATGATACCATGAACAGCCACACCCAGACGTGGTGTAAAGTTTATATCTGCATCAAAAACTACATACAAGTCCTGACTGCTACCAATAGCATCGCCAATTTTAAACCTATTGTAACTAGATTTTAGTGCTTCAATTTTTCCGTCTGCACCTAGGCCGTGTAGATAAAAAGTTTTGGTGTTTTTTAAATCTATAGAGTCATTTGGAGAAAGATTGAACAGTATTGGTTTACTCACACCTGTATCTAAAACAAAAGATAATTCAACACCGTTAATTTCTACTGGAATTACAATAAGATTAGCTGTAAATTCAAAGTTAATTTTCTCACTCACTTTATCCTTTAAAAAGAATTGACCTTGAGCAAGTATAAACCAGCTATTTATGCACAAAAGGAGGAATACTATATGTGAGCGAAACCTTTTCAAGATTAACTAGATTTTAATGAATTTACAAATCTTTACCTAACTACATATTTTAGGCGTTATTTTTTGTAGAAACTTTAAGAAATTTCGGAACTTAGCACTTTAATTATTTTATCATGCCAAAAATTTCCGAGAAAGGTATTAATATGCCAGAGTCACCAATTAGAAAATTGGTGCCATTTGCTGAAGAAGCTCACAAACAAGGAAAAACCGTATACTATCTAAATATAGGACAACCAGATATTAAAACACCAACTATAGCATTAGATGCTGTAAAAGTGCACTCTTTAGATATCCTTGCCTATTCCAGATCTGAAGGTTCTGAAGAGTACAGAAAGAAAATTGCAAAATACTATTTGCGCAATAACATTGAAGTAACCCATAGTGATATTATTGTAACCACTGGAGGTAGTGAAGCCTTACTATTCGCATTTGGAAGTATCATGGATGAGGATGATGAAATTATTATACCTGAACCATTTTATGCAAATTACAATGGCTTTTCCACTGCTTCTAGTATAAAAGTAGTACCTGTTATTTCAAAAATTGAAGACAACTTTGCTCTACCTCCAATTGAGGAATTTGAAAAACTAATCACACCAAAAACAAAAGCTATTCTAATCTGTAATCCTGGCAACCCAACAGGTTATTTATATTCCAAAGAAGAAATAAGTAAGCTTGCTGCGATAGTTAAAAAACACGACCTATTCTTAATAGCTGATGAAGTTTACAGAGAGTTTGTTTACGATGGCATTGAGCATTATTCAATTTTACAAGAACCAGGCTTAGAAGATCATGCAATAGTTATAGACTCTGTTTCTAAACGCTACAGTATGTGTGGAGCTCGCATCGGTTATTTGGTTTCTAAAAATAAAGAGGTTATAAAAACGGCGTTAAAATTCGCACAGGCAAGATTAAGTCCTCCGACATTAGCCCAAATTGCAAGTGAGGCAGCCTTAGAGACACCTCAAAGCTATTTTGACGATGTAAAGGAAGAATATGTTAAGCGCAGAAACACCTTAATCGAAGGCTTAAAGAGTATTCCTGGTGTAAAAGTTGCCAAACCAAATGGTGCCTTTTATTGTATTGCAGAATTACCTATTAAAAATTCAGATGATTTTGCACGTTGGCTATTAGAATCTTTTGAATATAACAACAGCACTGTTATGGTTGCACCTGCTGCAGGCTTCTACTCTACTCCTGGTGTTGGTCGTAATCAGATTAGAATTGCCTATGTGTTGAATGAAGACAGCCTTAAAACAGCTATAAAAATACTTGAGGAAGCACTAAAAGTTTATAAAGACTAATGGTCATAGAGCACAATGTCTCATTACAACCTTTTAACACCTTTGGCATAAACGCCAAGGCAAAGCGGTATTGTAATATTACCAACGAAACAGATCTTTCAGAGATTTTAAAAACCCGAAATAATCAACCTTTTTTTATTCTTGGCGGAGGAAGCAATATGCTTCTCACCAAAGATATTGATGCCTTAGTATTGCATCTTAATTTAAAAGGAATTGAAGTCGTTAATGAAACAGATGATACCGTTTTTGTTAAGGCTATGGCTGGTGAAAACTGGCATCAATTTGTGTTATGGTGTTTAAAACACAACTATGGAGGCATTGAGAATTTATCCCTAATTCCTGGCAATGTTGGCACCTCACCTATTCAAAATATAGGAGCGTATGGTGTAGAACTCAAAGATGTTTTTGAAAGCTGCGAAGCCATTAATATCAAAAATCAAGAGACTAAAAAATTTTATAAGGAGGACTGCAAATTTGACTACAGAGAGTCCATCTTTAAACAAGAGTTAAAAAACAAGTACATCATAACGAGTGTTACTTTTAAGCTAACTAAACATAATCATGAGCTTCACACAGATTATGGTGCTATTAAACAACAACTCGAAGCTTTTCAAATTTCGGAGCCAACAATTAAAGATGTCTCTGATGCAGTAATATCGATTAGGCAAAGCAAGTTGCCAGACCCAAAAGAAATAGGTAATAGTGGTAGTTTTTTTAAGAATCCTGTTATTACAACAGAGCAGTTCAACACGTTACAATCTAATTTCCCCGAAGTACCATCGTATATAATTTCAGAGAGTAAGGTAAAAGTTCCTGCAGGTTGGCTTATTGAACAAGCTGGCTTTAAAGGAAAACGCTTCAATGATTATGGAGTGCATAATAAGCAAGCTTTGGTGTTAGTTAATTATGGTAATGCCCGAGGAAGTGATGTTTACAATCTGGCAAAATTAATTCAGAAAACAATAAAGCGAATTTTTAATATTTCAATTGAAACCGAAGTAAATATAATATAAAACAAAAGCCGTAATGAAAATTACGACTTTTGGATTTAGAATAATCTTATATGCTATTAACCAATCTCTAAAAATGATTATTCTAACTTTAAAAGCTAAATACTTATATTACTGTATTTAACTATATTTACGTTAATAAATCCAATTTGGATGTCTTAAAAATCTAAAAACTAAGATTTTAACATTTTGAGCATTACACCAACCGAACAAAAAATAATCGATCTCCTAGGCAAAGGCGACAAGCGTGCGTTAGATTTGTTATACGAAAATTATTCTAGTAGTCTCTATGGTGTTATTTTAAAAGTAACCATAAACGAAGAAATTGCTCAAGATGCTTTGCAAGAAACTTTTATTAAAGTTTGGAAAAACGCACATAAATACGATTCTAAAAAAGCAAAACTATTTACATGGCTGTTTAGAATTGCAAGAAACACAGCTATAGATAAACTAAGAAGTTTTAATAACAGATATCAGAAAGAAGTCCAAATCGATACTTCAAACGTATATATTCTACCATCAAGTAATTTAAACCAAGATGTATTGGACATTAAAGAGCATGTTGGACGACTCGAAGAAAAGTACCAAATTGTGTTAGACGCCTTGTTTTTTCAAGGTATGACCCAGCAGGAAGCTAGTGATGAATTAGACATTCCACTTGGAACTATAAAGTCGAGATTAAAAATAGGATTACGTGAACTTAAAAAAGTTTACGACCCAGAATAACAGAATTATGGAAACAAAATTACATACCTTTTTAAATTCTAACTTACTAAATAAGTACTTAGTAGGTGAAGCTTCCTATGAAGAGACAAAGGAGGTAGAGTTCTTTATTAGTAATTACCCTGAAGCAGCCGAAGCTTACGAGAAGCTTCAGAATAATTTAGAAATTATTGCTAAGGCTGGTGCTGTAGATGTTCCTAAGCATATTTTAGGAAACATTTTAGATGCTTTAGAAGAAAAAAATGACACTAAAGTGATTCAGTTAGTACAACACAGAAAGACACCTTGGTATAGTATTGCAGCCACTGCAGCTGCTGTTTTATTTGCTGCGTCTACATTTTTCTTGTATCAAAAAAACAAGAACCTCTTAGACGAAAACAATGTTGTAATTGATGAGATTTATGACCTAAGAAGTGATATAGAAAAGAATAACAATATGTTATCTGAGTTATCTTCAGAATTGAATAGGTTAAATGATCCTGATGCAAGAAAATACATTATTAGTGGTAATGATAGAGCTAAAGACCTTAAGACTGTAGCTTATATAAATCCGGTTGAAAAAACATCTATGATAGATGTCATTAAACTACCTGAACTGCCAGAAGATCAACACTATCAAATTTGGGCCGAGCTACAAGATAGAATGGTTAACTTAGGCATATTAGATGAATCTGATCGCAAATTAAAGCAAATCCCATACATGGAAGATGCTTTAGCCTTAAGTATTAAGATAGGTAAAGATGGAGAAGAAACTAATGAAAACAATACTGAAGTTGCTGAAATCTCTTTAAAGGAAAAATAAATTTCAAAGAAAAAAATTAAGATAAAGAGGTACGGTTTTGTACCTCTTTTTTTATTAAAATAATGATATCTTAGAATTTACACCTCTACAAATCATCTAGCTTAAAGCTTACAGATTTTATATTAAAGCCTTATCTTTGCATAAAATTTACTTTAATGAAATTATTACTTCTCACTTTAGGAATGTTAGCTTTGGCCGTTGCCGGAATTGCAATTAAAATCTGGGCAAAGAAAGATGGTAAGTTTGCCGGTACATGTGCAAGTCAAAACCCTATGCTTAACAAAGAAGGAGAAGCTTGCGGTTTTTGCGGAAAAACTCCAGATCAATTCAAAGACTGTAGCGAACCTCAACATTCTTAAGTTTAAATGACCTTTTCAGCTATACTATTTATAGTATTTGTAGTTATAGTTGTTATTCAGCTTATATATTATTCAGCATTTCTTTTTTCTTTTTCGATACAAAGAGCAGAAACTCAACTAAAAAAGCACATACCACTTTCTGTAATTATTTGTGCTAAAAATGAAGCCAAAAATCTTAAAAAGCATCTTCCTTCTATTCTAGATCAGGATTATTCAAACTTTGAAGTTGTTTTAGTCAATGACAGTTCGTCTGACGAGACTCTAAAAATCATGAAACGTTTCGAAGCCGAAAGAGATAACATCAAAATAGTAGATGTAAAATCTAATGAAGCGTTTTGGGGAAATAAAAAATATGCATTAACACTGGGTATAAAGGCTTCTAGCAACGATTTTCTTGTTTTTACTGATGCCGATTGTAAACCAAATTCTAATAACTGGCTTGCACAAATAAGTAGTAAATTTTCTAATCAAAAAGCCATTATCTTAGGCTATGGAGCTTATGCGAAAAAGAAATACTCAATATTAAATGCGCTAATACGGTTTGAAACTATTATTACTGCTCTGCAATACTTTTCATACGCAAAATTAGGAATCCCATACATGGGAGTTGGAAGAAATATGGCTTATAGAAAAGAATTGTTTTTTAATAACAACGGTTTTAATGGCCACATGGCTATAAAATCTGGAGACGATGATTTGTTTATAAACGAAATTGCTAATGCTAAAAATACAGACTTCTGTTTTTCAAAAGAAAGCTTTACAATCTCAGAACCAAAAAAAACATTCAAAGATTGGATATTACAAAAGCGCAGGCATGTAAGTACTGCTTCATTTTATAAAACAAAACACAAAATCCTTTTAGGTTTGTTTTACTCATCGCAACTTTTGTTTTGGGCTTTTGCTATAACACTCATAATACTTGGGTATAAAATGCAATGGGTATTAGCCATTATTGTCCTTCGTTTTATGATTCAGCTATTATGTTTTGGGTTTACCGCAAAAAAACTAGACGATGCTAATCTTATCTTTTTTGCACCTTTTCTAGAATTATTTTTAGTTACCACACAATTAAGTATCTTTATTGCTAATCTTATATCTACACCTAAACATTGGAAATAACAGACGCAATTAACAAAGCCAAACAAAATGACCAGATTGCGTTTAATTTTCTTCTTGATACATTCTGGAATGACGTGTATTCCT
>JASBSA010000105.1 GCA_030149175.1 Winogradskyella sp.
CCATCATCATCACTAGATGTGCCAACTGTAGACTCTAGAAGAGAAATATTGACATAAGGTATTGGCTCATTAGTTACTTTATCTAAGACTACGCCATTTGCAACTTGTTGTTGTGAGAATACCAAGAATGGAAATAATAAAAAGAGTACTTTCATATGAACTAGGAAAAAACATTCCTGTTTTACTTCGACAAGCTCAGCACAGGTCGTAGGAATTTACCCCAATTTATTATTAAACTGACGCAACTTAATAGCAGTTAAGACTTTTTTAGTATACAAAGGAAAGTCTGCGTTTAGCAACCAGCCAAAATAACCTGGCTCTTGCTCCATAACATCTACAACACGCTTGCCTTTATGCTTACCAAAAGAAAAACATTCTTCACCTTCTTTGTTGAAAATTAAAAATCCTGCAAAATCTGCAAATTTTTTGCGTGAACTAAATTCTGCTAAAAATCTGGTATCATTTTCTAGTTCTTCATAGCGCTCTAATTGCGCTTTTAAAACCTCGTATGTTGCCTTTGTATCGGCTTCGGCACTATGGGCATCGTCCAAACTCTTGTCGCAATAAAACTTATAGGCTGCACTTAGTGTACGTTGTTCCATTTTATGAAAAATGGTTTGTACATCAACCGCTAAACGATTTTTCATATCAAAATCTACCTCAGCACGTAACATTTCCTCTGCTAAAAGCGGAATATCAAATCGATTGGAGTTAAATCCGCCCAAATCTGAATCTTTAATGATATTGTAGACTTCTTTAGAAATTTCTTTAAAGGTTGGTGCATCTGCAACATCAGCATCTGAAATGCCGTGAACCTTTGTTACCTCTGAAGGAATAGGAATGGAAGGATTTACCAATTTGGTATAAGTTTCTTCCTTTCCATTTGGGTGGACTTTTAATATTGAAATTTCAACTATTCTGTCGGTAGAAATATTAACACCTGTGGTTTCTAAATCGAAAAAACAGATGGGTTTGTTAAGGTTGAGTTGCATGTGCGATTATTTTATGCAAATGTAGTTAGAATCTATAGAAAAGACTGTATTGAATTAAAAAAGCACAATTTAAAATTGTGCTTTTTTATAAAATAAATTCATGTTTTCGCAGAAGTGTGTCAGATTTCCCTGTTGCTATCCCAAGCTTCAAGATAGTCCTTTACTGCTTTTACAAACTGCCCTCCTAAAGCTCCATTAACCACTCTGTGATCATACGAGTGTGACATAAACATTTTGTAACGGATTCCTATAAAATCACCCTGAGGCGTTTCAATAACTGCTGGTACCTTTCTTATCGCACCAAGCGCTAAAATACCAACTTGTGGTTGGTTGATAATTGGTGTACCCATAATACTACCAAATGTACCAACATTTGTTACTGTATATGTTCCGCCTTGTATATCGTCTGGACTTAACTTATTCTCTCTTGCTCTGTTGGCTAAATCATTTACTTTTTTAGCCATACCTAATAGATTAAGTTGATCTGCATCTTTAATAACAGGCACAATTAAGTTACCATCTGGCAAAGCGGCTGCCATACCCAAATTGATATGCTTCTTCTTAATAATGTTATCTCCTTGTACAGAAATATTCATCATTGGGAAATCGCGCAATGCTTTTGCAACTGCCTCCATAAATATTGGAGTAAACGTTAGATTTTCTCCCTCGCGCTTTTTAAAGCTGTCTTTATGCTTGTTTCTCCAATTCCAGATTTCAGTGACATCTGCTTCAATAAATGACTGAACGTGTGCAGATGTCTGGACAGACTCTACCATGTGCTTAGAAATGAGTTTACCCATTCTGGTCATTTCTATAATCTCATCTTCACCTGAAGCGACAACTGGTGTAGAAGCTGGTTTTTGTTTTGGTTGACTTGGAGCTTCTGTTTTAACCGTTGTTTTTTGTTCTACAACTGGTTGAGATTTCACTTCCTCTACAGATGCAGAACTTCGCGATTGTAAATAAGATTTAATATCATTTTTAGTTACACGACCATCTTTTCCGGTTCCTGGTATGGTATCTAATTCAGCTTGCGAAATCCCTTCTTCTTTTGCAATATTTTTAACTAATGGAGAATAGAATCGATCACCAGATGATATTACTGGTTGAGCAGTTTCTTTTGCAGCTACAATGGTTTTTGCAACCTCTGCCGCAGCCTTTGGAGTTTCCTCTTTTTTAGGTTCAGTAGCTGGTGCTTGTACCTCAACCGTGCCACCGCCTTCAGTTTCTATAATAGCTATTGTTTGACCAACTTGCACCACTTCATCAACATCAAAACGCTTTTCTAGCAAGACACCATCAACTTCACTTGGTACTTCACTATCTACCTTATCTGTTGCTATTTCTAAAACGGCTTCATCAGCTTCAATGGTATCGCCAACGTCTTTTAACCAAGACGTTATCGTTGCTTCAGCAACACTCTCTCCCATTTTAGGTAACTTAAGTTCAAACTTTGCCATATCTATAATTTGAAGGTCTTTATTTTAAAATTGAATGCAAAATTAATAAAAAACAGTCTGTTTTACTGATTTTTATTCAATAAAAATCAGAAGCACACTACCTCTCCTCTATCAATGCTGCTATCGCTTCCGAGTATAAAATTACTACTTTTCACCCATATTCTATAGGTATTTTGTTTTGAAGTGTTATTCGTTTTTATAAACTCTATAATAGTTTTGTAGCTTAAGAATTCAGTATCTAAAATAACTTGTGCCTGACTTGGCACATCCTTTACATTTGAAGTAAAGGCAACTGGACTATTAATTCTATTTTTTAATTCCTCTTCGCTAGAATCAGAAATCACTATAGTTTCTTTCTTAATTATTACACCTGACTCATTCACAGGGTTCCGCTTTGATGCCAAACTCAATACAATTTTTACCAAAGCTGAAATAAACACATTTTTCTTAAAGTGTTTTTTGTAAAAAATTTCCATGGCACCATAAAATCGCTGTGCATAGACTTTATCTCGTAACGTACTCTCACCTTTATAGTGTATTACAGAGGTTTCACCAAAATAGTAATTATCGTATCCTGCTTTTAAAACTTTATAGGATAAATCTACATCTTCACCATACATAAAATAATCCTCATCAAATCCATTAACCTGGTTATATACATCTTGTTTTAAGAGCATAAATGCTCCTACAAGTATATTGGTCTTGCCAATATCATTGGGCTTTAAGCCAGTATTGTAATACGTTTTTGAATTACCTATTAATTTTTGAAGTGCCACTTTTGGAGTTGGAATATGCCGTTTGCTTTCTGGTAAGAAATTACCTCTTCCATCAATAAGTTGGCAGCCTAAAATTCCGAGATTAGTATGAGATTCAGCAAAATCTAAAACCTTTGAAAACGCATCCTCAGCCACAACCGTATCTGGATTTAGAATGCACAGATAGTCTCCTTTGGAGTGAGAAACACCAATATTGTTTCCTTTAGAAAAGCCAAAATTTTCCTTATTTTCTATCAGCTTTACATTAGGAAACAATTGTTTCACCATAGCACAACTGTCATCAGATGAATAATTATCTACTACTATAATCTCGGCTTCAATATTTTTAGTGGCAGCTTCTACACTTCTTAGACAAAGCTCCAAAAAGTAACGCACATTATAGTTTAGTATGACTACGGAAAGCTTCAATATGAGATTATAATTTTAAAGAAGCTTCAAACGGAATACGATCCACAATACTCCTACCTAAAGTTATTTCGTCTGTATACTCTAATTCATTACCTGCTGCAACACCTCTTGCTATTGTGGAAGTTTTAATATTATAATCTTGTATTTGCTTAAAAATATAAAAATTGGTCGTATCGCCTTCCATCGTTGGGCTCATAGCAAAAATAAGTTCTTTTACCTTACCTAATTTCACCTTTTCTACTAGCGAAGTTATATTTAAATCTTGAGGACCAATACCATCCATAGGCGATATTTTTCCTCCTAAAACATGATACAACCCTCTGAAAGAACTTGTATTTTCGATAGCCATAACGTCTCTTATATCTTCAACAACACATATTAGCTCTTCATTACGATGAGGGTTTTCACATATCTCACAAATTTCTTTATCACTGATGTTATGACAAGATTTACAGAAATTAATTTCTGCCCTTACTTTTGATAGTGCTTCTGCCAATTGAACCGTTTGATGTTCTGGCTGCCTTAATAAATGTAGTACTAAACGTAATGCTGTACGCTTACCGACACCTGGTAATTGCGACATTTCACTTACTGCATTTTCTAAAAGTTTTGAAGAAAATTCCATGAATGCGAAGGTACAGATTTTAGAACTAAAAAAAGCCCAATTGACATACTTAACAATTGGGCTTTTTTTAGTTATCTGATTGTTAGTTTAAAATTAGTTTTTTAGTGATTTCACCTCTAATGCTATTCAACTTCACGAAGTACATCCCACTATTAAATGAGGATACGTCAACTTTAAATCCGTTAAACAGATTGACTTTTTTTCCGTAGAACATAATCTTTCCTTGAGTATCAAAAATTCTGATGCTTACGTCATCAAGTTTGTTCCACTTTAAATTAACTTCATTTTTAGCCGGATTTGGATATAATGTTAAATCATTAAACTCAAAATCTTGAACATTTAAAGACGCATCATAAACATCTGATCTCCATAATCCTCTGCCGTATGTTGCTGCATAGATTTTATTATCTACAGTGTTGATTTCTAGCTCATTTATTCTAACGTTTGGTAGGCCATTATTAAAAGCTTTCCACTCAGTTAATGTATTATCTGTATAGAACACACCATAATTCATCCCAATATACAAGCCATCATTACCATTATCTTGCCAAGCTAAAGCCTGTGCTATAAAACCTGGCAAATTCATTCGTTTTGAAGTCCATGTAGAACCACCATCTAAGCTGACATAAACTTTCTGATTATCGGTAGTTGCTATAGCAACTTTATTAGGGTCTGAAGGGTGTACTGCTATTTCATTAATGATGGCTGAACCTCCTAAACTCACAGGGGACATTACCCAATTAATTCCACCGTTAGTAGTATATCGCAAAACACCATTAATTGAACAATACATAATCTGATTATTACTTGGCGCTATCTTGAAATGATCTATATCTGCACCAAAATTAGGAGAAATAGAAACCCAATTGTTACCGCTATCGTCAGACTTATAAACCTCATCAAAAGCCACATATATTGTACTTTGAACTATCGGATCTTGCTCAAAAGGCACAACCCAATTCCAGCCAGAATCTCCGCCTTTATTATCTGGCCGGGTAAGACCTACAATATTACTATTGCCTAAAAAATCATACTGTGTTCTATACAGACTTCCAAATTGTGTGGTTCCGTACATAATAGAAGCATCATTCTTATCGACAAAGCCTTCCATACCATCTGCACCTAACCAGTCTGTCCAAAGTCCATCCTCTCTTAATGTTGATGTACCATTATCTTGTGAGCCACCAGTAACAATAACAGGGTCTGTTTGGCTAACACCTATCTTATAGAATTGTCTTATCCCTAAACCTGGTGTTAAATCTGTGTAATAGTTAGCGGTAACATTGGTTGGGTCGTCTGCTCTGAAAATTCCGCCATCTGTTCCAACATACAATCTAGCATCAACACCTGTGCCAGCAAAATGTAATATATCTACATCTGCATGGCAATAACCAATACCAAGGTTATTTGCATTACTTGGTACCCATTGTGAAGTTATACTAAAACTGGTTCCGCCATTTGTTGACCTCCAAGTATTAATACCTGCAATATGTACATCATTAGAATCATTAGGGTTTACAGTAATATCCATATCTCTTGGAGCCTGACCAAGGGTATCACTACCATTAGTGTCATACCCAAAAAAGTTTTGCGTATGAGTAAGCTTTGTAAAGCTACTGCCACTATCACCTGACATATATAAAGCACCAAATAATCCGCCATCAGCTTCTAAAACATAGACAGCGTTAGGATTGTGAGCCGAAACTCCTATCATTTTTGGACCATTAGAAAATTGATTAGTGCCAGAACCTGTTATCTGAGAAAAAGTATTACCGCCGTTAGTTGACACATAAAAAGCATTACCTGAAGCATACACTACATTAGGATCGTTTGGTTTAAATTCAAAGTCATAACCAGTACCCGTAGCAACAAAATAAATAGAGCTCCACGTTACTCCACCATCTACGGATTTATACAATCCGTTACCCTGAACACTAGCATAAATTTTCATGGAGTTTGTAGGATCTATCAATATTTTATTAACTGTGCCATTGCCAATATCTGATAATAGAGACCATGTTGACCCACCATTTGTAGATTTAAATATCGTACCACTCGTTGAACCCCAAAAATAAATATCACTATCTGTGGGATCTATTGCTAGGGCATAAACATCTATATTAGATAGATTATCCGAAAGCACTGACCAAGTTGTACCACCATCCATACTTTTCCAAACTCCGCCTGTCTCACTACCAACAAGAAGGTGATTTAAATTAGATTCATCTATTGCCATAGAAGTAATTCTACCAACTCCAGGATTCCAACCAGAAGTGGCATCCCAGTATGTTGGTCCCATCTCTTCCCAAGTACCTACAGTTGTTTTAGCCTCTATTCCTTCGACATTAACGCTAGCATTATAATTTTTTAATTCTTCATAATAAAATTCAGGTGATTTTAATTTCCCTGTTTCATCCATGGCACGTTCTGCAAAATACTGCCATCTCTTAAAAATTTTAAAGCCAGTTCCTCTTCCCTTTCCTACAGAATCGAAATGTTGTTCTGCGATTTCAGAAATATATTGTACGGTATGATTTCCTTCTTTGATTAGTTCTCGGTAGTCCTGGGCATAAGTATTGAAAATGAAAAGTCCAGACGTAACTAGTAATAGTATCTTTTTCATAAAAATCTAAATTTAAATAGCTTTTTTTTTCAAATGTACTATTTTTCATAAAATTTTTAAGTTAAGAATTTCATTTATGAGCCCTACTTCAATTTTAATTCTAATAGCAAGCTATTTTGCTGTTTTGGTCTTAATCTCTTATTTTACAGGGAAGGACGACAGTAATGATGTGTTTTTTAAAGCCAATAAGTCTGCGCCTTGGTACCTTGTTGCTTTTGGCATGATTGGAGCATCGCTGTCTGGTGTTACATTCATCTCGGTTCCTGGTGCCGTAGAAACTAAACAATTTGGCTATTTGCAAGTAGTTTTTGGCTACTTTTTTGGCTATTTGGTAATTGCCTATATTTTACTTCCTCTGTATTACAAATTGAATCTCACTTCAATTTACACCTATCTTAGAGATCGCTTTGGTAAAACTAGCTACAAAACAGGATCTTTAGCTTTTCTTATATCAAGAACTATTGGTGCTGCATTCCGATTATTTTTGGTAGCGAAAGTTCTTCAACTTTTGGTGTTTGATCTTTTTGATATTCCTTTTGTTGTTACTGTAATTATTACCATAGCCTTAATTTGGCTCTACACTTTTAAAGGCGGTATTAAAACAATTATTTTTACTGATACTTTGCAAACTTTGTTTATGTTGGTTTCGGTTGTTGTTACCATAATATTTTTAGCCTCTGCTTTAGATTTAAACAGTATTGGCGAAATTGTTGATTATACAAAACAAAGTACTTTAAGCAGGGTGTTTTTTTTTAATGATAGTAACGACCCTCAGTATTTTTGGAAAAGTTTTTTATCTGGTATATTCATAACAATTACCATGACTGGTCTAGACCAAGATATGATGCAAAAAAACTTAACCTGTAAAAGCTTAAAAGATGCTCAAAAAAACATGCTCTCTTTTAGTGTGGTACTCATCTTTGTAAATATCTTATTCCTTGTTCTTGGTTTGATGCTTACAGATTATGCAACTCAAAACGGAATTGCAGCTAGCAAAGATGATTTGTTCCCTACCATTGCTATGCTTCCAGAAATTGGTATTATCACATCTGCGTTCTTCTTATTAGGGCTAATTGCTGCTGCGTATTCTAGTGCAGATTCAGCATTAACATCTTTAACCACGTCCTTTTGTTTTGATATTTTAGATATTGAAAACAAGCCAGAAACATCTAAAAAAGGAATACGCAAAAGAACTCATATTGGATTTAGCATCATGCTAGTTATTGTGATAATACTTTTTGATTTAATTTTTAGAGATGTCTCTGTGATTTGGGAGCTTTTTAAAGCTGCTGGCTACACTTATGGCCCACTTTTAGGACTCTTTGCTTTCGGACTGTTTACCAATTACCATGTAAAAGATAAGTTTGTTTGGATTGTTGCCATAATAGCTCCCGTTCTATCTTATATATTGAATTTATATTCTAACGAAATCTTTAATGGTTATGAAATTGGTTTTGAAATTTTGATTATTAATGGACTTGTAATGTTTTTTGGATTATTATTTATAAAAAGAAAAGCAAGCAAAACTCAATAAATATATAAAATCACCCCCTCAAAGCTAATGAGCTCGTTAATTATTTGTTAAATAATTATTATTTTTGTTAATATTGACTAACCATCTACATTAATGAAAACTTTTTGTATTGCCTTCTTTGCACTGCTATTACTATGCACATGCAGTAATCACAAAAAAGAAAGCAATAATACTGCGACAACTTATCTTCTCTCAAAATTACCCTTTGAAGAGACAGGCTTGGACTTCGTTAATCTAGTAAGTGAAGATCCTCAGCACAATATAATAAGCTATATTTATTATTACAATGGAGGTGGTATTGCAGCGGGAGACATTAACAATGACGGATTACCTGACCTCTATTTTGTTGCAAATACAGGTGAAAATAAATTATATTTAAACAAAGGGAATCTTACGTTTGAAGACATCTCAGAAAAAGCCAATATTTCAGGCAAGGCTAGCTGGCAAACTGGCGTATCTATGATAGACATCAATAATGATGGATATCTTGATATTTATATCTGTGCAGTTTCTGAATTATTAGATTTTAAGGGTCATAACGAACTTTATATTAATAATGGCGATGGTACATTTAATGAAATGTCTGAAAAATTTGGGTTGGATTTTAAAGGACACTCAACACAAGCCTATTTTTTTGATTATGATAAAGATGACGATTTAGACGTTTACCTAGTAAACCATGCTGTACACACAGCTCTCTCTCACGGAAGAGCAGACATGAGAAACAAACGAGAGCCTTTGGTTGGTGATGTTCTACTTAGAAATGATAATGGTAAATTTATTGATGTAAGTGAAGAAGCAAACATCTATGGAGGTGGAAATGGCTACGGACTTAGTGCATCTATCGCAGACTTTAACAATGATGGTTGGGATGACATCTATGTTTGTAATGATTTTCATGAAGACGATTACTACTACGTTAATAACCAAAACGGAACGTTTACAGAACAATTAGGAAAATCTTTTACTACAATTAGTCGATTTTCTATGGGAAGTGATGCTGCCGATATTAACGGAGATGGTTATCAAGACCTAATTACTTTAGATATGTTACCTTATGATGAACATACGATAAAGGAAACCGAGGGTGATGATTCTATGTTCAATATGCAAACTCATCTCAATAAATTAGGCTACAAGGATCAATACTCTCGCAACATGCTTCAGATAAATAATGCTGGTGCTTATTTTACAGAAACAGCTTTTATTAATAATGTTGCAGATACAGACTGGAGCTGGTCACCTTTATTTGCAGATTACGACAATGATGGTCATCAAGATCTTTTTATTTCTAACGGAATCTTAAGACGTCCAAACGGCTTAGACTTCAAAAAATATATCTCAGGTGCTTTTAAAGGTAGATCAGAATCTGAAGGCATAGAATGGCTATATAACTCTGTAAATGAAATGGGAAGCGGCAAAGTTTCTAATCAAATTTTTAAAGGAAATTCCAAAACTTTTAAAAACAAGACAGGAAACTGGATAGAGAATCAACCTAACTTATCTAATGGGTCTATTTATGTAGACTTAGATCTAGATGGTGATTTAGACCTAGTTACAAACAATTTTGGCGAAACTGCCGGACTCTACGAAAACACAACCAACAATTCAAAAAACTACATTTCTTTTGACTTTGAGTATAAAGATTCTAATAAAGAAGGGATTGGAACGAAGGTCTTAGTGTTCAAAAAAGGTACGCTTCAATTCAAACAACTTTATAAATCTAGGGGATTTTTATCATCACTAGAAAGCAAACTGCATTTTGGCTTAGGTGATGAAACCACGGTAGACTCTATTCAGGTGATATGGCCAAACAATGAGTTTAAGACTATTAAAAATTTAAACATAAATACCACTTTAAATATTACTTACTCACCTACAGGTCAGCTATACAAATACAAGCAAGAGAACAAGAAATCTCAATTTTTCAAAGAGAAAACGATATTAGAATACACACATCAAGAAGATCGCTACAATGATTTTGCCGAGGAAAAGCTAATTCCTTACAAAGTCTCCATGCAAGGACCTGCAATTGCCAAAGCAGATGTCGATGGTAATGGGTTCGAAGATGTTTTTATTGGAAATGCTTCTGGGAAACCAGCAAGACTGTATCTAAATACTGGAACCGGCTTTAAAAAATCAATACAAAAAGCTTTTAAAGAAGATGCTCCTTTTGAAGATAATGATGCTGTGTTTTTTGATATGGATAACGATGGTGATCTAGACCTCTACGTTGCCTCTGGTGTAAGTGAAGTAAAATTTACAGAACTGCAGAAAGATAGGTTGTACCTAAATGATAAAGGAATATTTATAAAGTCTAAAAACAAAATACCCGACAATAGTTTAATAACATCAACTGTTGTGGCTGAAGATTACGATAAAGATGGAGATATCGATTTATTTATCGGTAATCTCGCAGATGTTAACGATTTCGGAAAACCCATTTCCTCATATCTACTTGTTAATGATGGTGAAGGTAATTTTTCAAAAGATCAAGACTTCAAAGTAACCTCAAAGGTTACAAAATCTTTATGGAAAGATATTGATAATGATGGAGATAAGGATTTGCTTGTTGTTTCTGAGTGGAATAAACCCTTAATCTACAAGAATAATGGAAATGGAGATCTAGAACTAATGGATTTACCTCAAAACCTCAGTGGTCTATGGCAAACTATTTCAACTTTTGATATAGACAATGACGGTGACGAAGATATTTTACTCGGAAATTGGGGAACCAACACTAAATTCAGCCTCAACTTTGATGCCCCATTAATAATGTATCATAATGATTTTGATAAAAACGGAAAGCCCGAAACCTTATTAACATATAACAACAAAGGAAAATACTATCCTTTGAATTCTAAAGATGAACTTGCCGGACAAATGAATGTTGTCAATAAGGTCTATACCGATCACAAGAGTTTTGCAGGAAAAACCATCAATGACATTATTGGACCTAAATATTTAGAAAAATCAACACAATACAAAGTAGATATTTTAGCTTCCGGATATATAAGAAATGACAATGGTAGCTTTAATGAATTCATTGCTTTTCCTGATAATTTTCAACTTGCACCAATTACTACATTTTCTAAAATTGAGGTTGATGAAAATCCACAATTACTAATTGGTGGCAACTCGTATAAAGTTAATACGTATCATGGTTCTTATACATCTTTAAAAGGGCTTTTAGTTAAAGACCTATCTAACTTCAAGAATGTTTCTGAGTTGGGCATGGAACCTTTTAATGACCAAATTAAGCAAATTGAAACAATTGAAATGCGAGATAAAAACATCGTATTGATTGTTGCCAATAACAACAAACTAAAAGTATATTCTTATCAGAAATAAATAATGAATTTAAAACCCTTAACATTATTATTGGTTTCGCTTTATTGCATGTCCTCATGCCAGAAACAAAACGAAACTATTATTATTTCCACAGAAGACTACCACACAACTGTAGATAAATTAACAGAGGTTATGGTGCATGATATTTTTTCTCCACCTGTTGCTAGTAGAATATACACTTATCCTAATATAGCAGCCTATGAAACATTAAACCAAAAAAGTACCACGTACAAGTCGCTAGTTAACCAATTAAACGGATTAGATAAAATAGAATCTAGTACAATCGGTAATGACACTAATTTAAGATTAGCAGCAGTTATTGCGTATATTAATGTGGCTAAGGAATTAGTGTTTTCGAAAGAAAGAATATTAGCCTACAGAGACAGTCTGTACAGTAACTGGGAAATTATAAACAATAAAGAGTTTCGCAATGCGAAGAACTATGGGTTAGCAGTTTCTGAACAAATAATTAGTTGGATGAACGACGATAATTATTCTGAAACACGAACAATGCCAGACTATAATATCTATACAGACAATCCGTCGCAATGGGAACCTACTCCACCTGCCTACATGAAAGGGATAGAACCTCACTGGAACAAACTCAGACCATTTGTCTTAGATTCAGCGGCTCAGTTTAAGCCAACTCCTCACCCAAAATTTTCTTTAGAAAAAGGTTCTGCCTTTTATAACGAATTAATGGAAGTATACACAACTACCAATGAGATTAGAGAAAAAGGTGACGAAAGCGAAGAGATACAGATTGCTAGATTTTGGGACTGCAATCCTTTTGTTTCAATTAACAAAGGGCATTTTATGTTTGCCTCAAAGAAAATAACACCAGGTGCACACTGGATAGGTATTTGTAAGATTGCTTGCAAACAAACTAACTCTGACTTTGAAAAAACAGTTTATGCCTACACTAAAACCTCAATTGCTATTGCAGACGCATTTATAAGCTGCTGGGACGAAAAGTATAGAAGCAACCTTATTAGACCTGAAACCCTAATAAACAAGTATATTGACACTGATTGGACACCAGTTTTGCAAACACCTCCGTTTCCTGAATATACTAGCGGGCATTCAGTTGTTTCTGGTGCTTCTTCTGAAGTTCTAACGGAAATTTTTAACGATAACTTTGCTTTTGATGATACTACCGAGATACCATATGGCTTACCAATGCGAAGTTTTAAATCGTTTAGATTAGCAGCACAAGAAGCTGCTATAAGTAGAATGTATGGCAGTATTCATTATAGAGCAGCAGTAGAAGTTGGCATAGAGCAAGGCATTAAAGTCGGATCCCTTGTTAACGACAAGCTTATATTCTTAAAATAACTAATACTGATCTGTAGCCAATAAAACCAAGGTACAAGCCACTTCAAATTCAATGTTATTGTTTTTTAGAACTTTGTAAAGCTCTGGGTTCTCGGTACCAGGATTAAAAATAACGCGTTTAGGCTTTAAATCTAAAATGTAATCGTAATACGCTTCTTGGTGCTTAGGATTTAGATATAATGTAACGGTATCTACATCTTCATAATCCAACAATTCAGCATCTATACCCACATCATTTACCTCTCCTTTCTTTAAACCAAAAGCCACAACCTCATGATTTTGTTGCCTCAATCTATTGATAGCAATATTAGAATAGCGGTCTGTTTTTAAAGACGCCCCAAGAACAAGTGTTTTTTTACTCATATGTTAAAAAGATGTTAAGTTCTGTTAATTAAAGTAACATGTTGTAAAAATAGTCGTCTAGACATTAAGAAACTATCAATCAATCAAATTTCAATCAAAAAATGAAGCAGTTCTTTTTAATGCTTATTTTGGTTTCATCAGCCATTATAAGCGCCCAACCCAGTTCCAACAAAGAGATTAAAAACGGTTCTATATCTGGCCGTGTACTAGATGCAAACCTTAACGAACCTTTACCCTATGTAAATATCGTTATAAAAGATGCTACAAGCAAAATTATAACAGGTGGTATTACAGACAGTGATGGAAATTTTACATTAGAAAAAATTCCAGAAGGGAATATTCAAGTAGAAATCACTTTTATAGGTTACAAAACTATTCTAAAAAATGAGACCATCGGAAAAGGTAACTATGACATTAAGATGGGAGATATTCTCCTAGAAGAAGACTCAGAAAGCCTAGATGAAGTTACGGTTGTTGCCGAAACCTCAACTATTCAACAAAAGGTAGATAGAAAAGTAATTACTATTGGTAAGGATTTAACAACCTCTGGGCCAACAGCTAGTGATATTATGAACAACTTACCCTCTGTTAATGTAGATCAGCAAACAGGAAACATAAGTCTGCGCGGTAACCAAAACGTACAAGTTATGGTAGATGGCAAGCTCACCAATATTTCGGCAGCACAATTATTGCGTCAAATACCATCAACTTCAATAAAACAAATTGAATTAATCACTAATCCTTCCGCAAAATACAATCCAGATGGTTTAAGTGGCATCATCAATATTATTTTACACAAAAATGTTAATGTAGGTTTTAACGGTAATGTAACGTTTGGCTTGGCTTATCAAGAAACACCAAAATTCAATAGTTCTATTGATATGAATTATAGAAATGGAAAGCTTAACTTTTTTGGTAATTACGGTAACAATATTAACCGAAATGAAAATTACGGAAATATAAACCGTACAAACGATGGTTCTAGACAACTATTTAACTTTTTGAGTCGTGGCACTTCGCATTTATACAAAGTGGGTTTTGATTATTACATTAATGACAAAAACACCATTTCCCTTTTTACCAATCAAAATATTTTTGATGGCGATACTTTTGGTACTACAGCTATAAGCTTTGTAGATGCTACCAATAATGAATTTCAGAATAATTTAAACGAAAACGAAAACAATTCACAGCAATACAACTTCAATTACAAGTTAGATTTCGACAAAGAAGGGCATAATGTAGAACTAGAAGTTGACCATAATATTTTTGATGGAGAGTCCTTTAGCGATAATAATTTTGTGTTACAAACAGACTTCATTGAAGATAATCTTATTGAGCGTACTCGTACAACAATCAATTTAGATTATGTTAATCCATTGTCTGAAAAATCAAAATTGGAACTTGGCTTACAAGCCCGTCTTTTTGACAATAAAATCGATTATTTTTCTGATGCTAGATTGAGAGATCAAAATGGCAACTCTTTTCCGGCAGATATTAACTTCGATTATTCTAGAAACATATACTCTGCTTATGCAAACTACAACACATCCTTTGAAAAATGGTCAGTTCAATTAGGTTTACGTGCTGAAACCGTAAATGTAGAATCTGAAGCTTTACAAACCAACCTAAGTGATAACTCAAGCATATTTATTCCTTTTGAGAATGATTATACCGAGTTTTATCCATCTGCTTTTATTACTTACAACGCATCAGAAAAAAATACATTTCAGTTTAGTTATAGCAGACGTATTGACCGACCAGGAATCGGGCAAGTTAATCCTTTACCAGAATGGAACACTCCATTAATTTCCTCTTTTGGTAATCAGGAGCTTTTACCACAGTTTACAAATTCTTTTGAGCTCAACTATACTCGAAATCTGGAAAAAGGTAGTCTAACTGGAGGTGTGTTTTATCGTATTATAAATGATGAAATCAATCGTGCGGTTTTTATAGATCCAGCAGATTTAAATCGTATTATTTTAACTTTTGATAATTTTGATAATACCTCAGCTTACGGTATAGAAGTTAATGGTAGCTATAAGTTTTTTAAATGGTGGAACGTTAATGGTAGTTTCGATTTATTTGGGCAAACCCAAAGAAGTATCACTGAGCGTTTGGACGTGCCAACTGACGTAGCTACGGTTAACGATATTATAAGAGAAGAAGTAAAAGTAGATAACGTCATCTGGAATTTTAGGTTATTCAACAACTTTAAAGTTAACGACGATTTATCCTTA
The DNA here is from genome assembly GCA_030149175.1 of Winogradskyella sp. Lineage (GTDB taxonomy): Bacteria > Bacteroidota > Bacteroidia > Flavobacteriales > Flavobacteriaceae > Winogradskyella. The sequence continues at coordinate 15,708 of JASBSA010000105.1, forward strand.
TCTTTATTTGGTCTTTACCGAGGCAAAAACAAAGGCGTACAATTTACACAAGATGTATTTGCCTTTGTTAATGTTGGGATGCGTTATAATTTCTTAGAAGATAACAGAGCTACGTTTAGCCTTAACTTTAATGATATTTTCAATACCATGCAGTTTAAGTTTGAAGGAGATAGACCTTTCCCACAGTTTGGAGATTTTAACTGGGAAAGCCGAACTATTTTTGCAGGCCTATCCTATCGCTTTGGTGGTGGAAAGTACAGAGCAAAATCTCGTAAACGTAGAGATAATGATGTAAAATCTGATGGTGGAGGTTTTATATAAAAATTAACAATATAGCCTGTCACATATTGTATTTTAAGATGTCTTTAAAGTTAGAATATAACTTTATATTTAATAGTTGGCATAAATAGTTGATGGTTAGTGTTAATGTTTAACTGTTAAATAAAAAAACCCTGACGGTATTACACCGCTCAGGGTTTTTGTTAAAAAGGCGTTAAATGTGTTAATCTTTGAAATAAAATGAAACGTTTTACGTCTATGTAAGTGAGATAAGTTTTAAGTAATAGTTTTTATAAGATTTTTTAAATTTTATAATAGTGTTAGTTAAATTGGTTAATAGCTGAAAAACCCAGACAACTTTAGGTTGTTTGGGCTTTTTTTAGTCGTGTTGTTTTTTATTTAAGTCAGCCGAAAGGAGTTATACAAGTAGTTACCAACAGTTATTATTCAGATGTAACTGTTTCCGTTCCAGTTTCAAAGTCATATGTTATCGTTGCAGTACTTGGAATATTGATAGTAGCATTTAAAACTTCATTTGAATCCGAAACTCTGCTTAATCTTGCAGATAAAATGTGCAAATTACCACTAATTCCGGTAACACTTACACCAACAAGTTTATATTCTTTTACAATTTCTATATCTGCAATACTTAAAGTTGAGTTTGGTTCTATTTCTCCAGCTACAGATTCTGTCGTTTCGATAATTTGGTTATCACTATTTGTACTAAATACAGTAACTAGATATTCATAGGGTTCAGTTTGATTTGAACCTTGTATATCAACAAAAAATTCAAGAGTATAATCTTGAAATTGAGATAAATCTACAGTATCATTATCATTGTCAGATGAACAAGATAAAATTATAAAACCTAATAAAATTGTAGATAGTAAATTCAGTTTTTTCATTCGAATAGTTTGTTTTTCACTGTGGGCAACTAGTATTATAAAAATAAATATAATCACATTTTGGAATGAGAAAAATTAACAAAAAAACCCTGCTTTAGCAGGATTGATTTTTTACCATTTTATAATGACGCTTCCCCAAGTAAAGCCACTACCAAAGGCGGCTAAAACAACTGTATCGCCTTCTTTTATCTTGCCTTCTTCCCAAGCTTCAGTTAAAGCTATTGGAATAGAAGCTGCTGTTGTATTACCATACTTTTGTATGTTATTAAAAACCTGGTCGTTACTCAACTGAAATTTCTTCTGAATAAATTGCGCTATTCTCAAATTCGCTTGGTGCGGAATAAGCATATCTATATCCTCTGGCTTTAAATCGTTTTTCATTAAGCCTTCCATTATTACTTCACTAAAACGTACCACTGCATTTTTAAATACAAATTGACCGTTCATATACGGGAAATAGCTTTCGTCATCTTTATTATCGTCTTCAATAATATCGGTAACCCAACGTGTTCCCATTCCTGGTGCTTTTACCACCAATTCTTCGGCATGTTTACCTTGGCTATGCAAATGCGTAGATAAAATGCCTTTGCTTGTATCTTCTTCACGTGTTAAAACTGCTGCTCCTGCTCCATCACCAAAAATAACAGACACACCTCTGCCACGAGTTGTTTTGTCTAATCCATGAGAATGTAATTCGCTACCAATAACAAGCACATTTTTGTACATACCTGTTTTTATAAAATTATCGGCAACAGAAATGGCATATACAAATCCAGAACATTGGTTACGTACATCCAATGCTCCAACCGTTTTTATGTCTAAAGCATGTTGCACTTGCACACCTGGACCAGGAAAATACATATCTGGACTTAACGTTGCAAAAATGATAAAATCTATATCGTCTTTATCTATTCCTGCACGCTCTATAGCTACTTTTGCAGCTTTTACACCCATTGTTGCTGTAGTATCTCCATCACCATCCTTTACCCAACGACGTTCTTTAATTCCGGTGCGCTCCTGTATCCACTCGTCACTA
>JASBSA010000118.1 GCA_030149175.1 Winogradskyella sp.
TAGTCCTTACTTTTCTTATGTAATTCTGTTAGTAAAGCTAAAATAGAGAGATATAAATCTAACATGCTGTCTAAACTGTGCATTAAAAACTTTTCGTCTTTTGACAAGTCGTCACTTTCATGGCCTTTAAAAGCATACAATGATTGCATTACTTTTATTCTGATGTGTCTTCTGTTAAGCATGTATAAAGAACTGCTTTATATAGGTTACTAAAAAAGGTGAACCGCACTTGATTCACCTTGCAAAAATAGTATTATTTAAGTCGTAAAAAAATTATTTAGAGTTTTCTCTTTTACGAGTTTCTATACGTTCTCTAGCTATATTTAATGCTGCAGTATGTGTTGTTAAATTATTAACTTTTGCATTATCTAAAATCTCTAGAGTCGTATTATAAATATTTTCTGTTTTACGCATTATTTCTTGTCTGTCATAATTTTCTAACTCAGCATAGACGTTAATGATTCCTCCAGCATTGATTAAAAAATCTGGTGCATATACAATACCTCTTTCTTGTAAAATTTTACCGTGTTTGTCCTCTACAGCTAACTGATTATTAGCAGCACCAGCTACAATATCTGCTTGTAACCTATAGATTGTATCGTCGTTGATGGTTGCTCCTAGAGCACAAGGTGCATAAATATCCATAGGTTCACTATAAATATCATTGCCTCCATATATAGTTGCACCATACTTAGAACGTATTTCTTCTAAACGTTCTTGGTTAATGTCTGCAATGGTCACTTTAGCACCTTCGTTAACTAAGTGTTCTACAAGGGCTTCACCAACATGACCAATACCTTGAACATATACCGACTTATCTTCTAAGACATCAGAACCGTATTTAAATTTGGCAGCAGCTTTCATACCCATGAATACACCATAAGCAGTAATTGGAGAAGGATTACCAGCACCACCTTTACTTTCAGAAATACCTGTAACATAAGGTGTTACTTCTCTAACCGTATCCATATCTTCAGTGGTCATACCCACATCTTCAGCTGTTATATATTTTCCACTTAAAGAATCTACAAACTCACCAAAACGACGCATTAATTCGGGTGTTTTTTGGGTTTTGGCATCACCTATAATTACAGCCTTACCTCCACCAAGATTAAGTCCTGTTATGGCAGATTTAAAAGTCATACCACGCGACAAACGCAATACATCGTTAAGTGCTTCCCATTCATTACTGTAGTTCCACATTCTGGTTCCGCCTAAAGCAGGACCTAAAACAGTATTATGTATGCCTATTATAGCTTTTAAACCAGTATCTTTGTCGTTACAGAAAACGATTTGTTCATGGTCATCAAATGAAACCTGACCAAACACAGGATCTGCTTTTGAAAGTTCCTTGGAACTTATTAATTCTGAAGTCATTATTGATTAAGATTTAAGGCTGTTTGAAAATAATTTAAAAACAGCGTGCAAAAATAAATTATAATTAGAGGATTAGCAAAATATTAACGTCAAAATCAGATTATCATAATACTTTTGACTGACCAAATGCAACATGAAGGCACTAAAACATCTAAACAAATACTTTTATAAATATAGATATCGATTAATTATTGGTGTAATTATTACCATAGTTTCTAAGATATTTGTCTTATTTACTCCTCGTTTTGTAGGTGATTCCATCAATGTAATCTCAGATAGTCTAGACGGCAAAATCACATACGACGTTTTTAAAACAGATCTTATTACCAATGTTTTGTTGATTATTGGTGCGGCCATTGTTGCTGGTCTATTTACTTTTTTAATGCGGCAAACCATCATCAACGTCTCTAGGTATATAGAATACGACCTTAAAAATGAGATTTACCAGCATTATCAGGTACTATCCTTAAACTTTTATAAATCTAATCGTACTGGAGATTTAATGAACCGTATTAGTGAAGATGTTGGTAAAGTACGTATGTACGTAGGGCCTGCACTAATGTATACCATCAATACCATTACGTTATTCACAGTAGCTATAATATATATGGTAAATACAGCACCAAAACTAACGCTATATACGCTTTTGCCATTACCAATCTTATCGGTTTCCATTTATAAACTTAATAGGCTCATTAATAAACGCAGTACCATTGTTCAACAATCATTATCTACCTTATCTACTTATGCTCAGGAAACATTCAGTGGTATTTCGGTCATAAAATCTTATGGTATAGAGCCAAAAACCAATTATGAGTTTGAAGGACTTTCTGCTGAAAATCGTCAAAAACAGATTAATCTAACTAAAGTGCAAGCACTTTTCTTTCCATTAATGATTTTATTAATTGGTGTTAGTAACCTCATCGTTATCTATGTAGGTGGAATGCAGTATATGAATGGAGAAATTGAAAATATAGGTACTATTGCAGAATTTATAATTTATGTAAATATGCTCACTTGGCCTGTAGCTACTGTTGGTTGGGTAACATCCTTAGTGCAACAGGCCGAAGCCTCTCAAGAACGTATTAATGAGTTTTTAAAAACCGAGCCAGAAATTAAGAATACCATAACCGAGCTTACACCTATTAAAGGTGATATTGAATTTAAGAATGTGTCTTTCGTCTATCCAGACACCAATATCAGAGCTTTAAAAGATGTTAGTTTCACTTTAAAATCTGGAGAAACCTTAACTATTTTAGGTAAAACTGGTTCTGGAAAATCCACAATACTAGACCTTATCGGTAGACTTTATGATATTGATAATGGCAGTGTTTTAATAGACGGCAAAACAATCTCAGAGCTTAATTTGTATAGCCTTAGACAGAGTATCGGTTACGTACCTCAAGACGCATTTTTGTTTTCAGACACCATAAAAAACAATATTAAATTTGGTAAAGAAGATGCCACTGATGATGAGGTTATTGAAGCAGCAAAAGATGCCAAAGTTCACAAAAATATCATCGGTTTTAGTAAAGGCTACGATACTATTTTGGGCGAGCGTGGTATCACACTTTCTGGTGGGCAAAAACAGCGTGTATCGATTGCAAGAGCTATTATTAAAAAACCTGAAATTCTCCTATTTGATGACTGCCTATCTGCTGTTGATACTGAAACTGAAGAGAAAATACTAAAAAACCTGGTAAGACTAACCAAGGATAAAACTACCATTATTGTTAGTCACCGCGTATCTTCAGCAAAAAATGCAGACAAAATAATTGTATTGGAGGATGGAGTAATCACACAAATAGGAACTCACGAAAATCTTATTAATACTCAAGGATATTATAAGGAACTTTATCTGAAGCAACTCTCCGAAAAAGAAATACAATAATTTATTTGTCAGTTTACTTTTTTTTTAGATTTTTGAGTTGAAATTAAAAAAAGATTGATTTATGAGCGATTATGAAATGACGGATAAAGAAGAAATTTATTCTAAAGTACTACGCGCGGGCAGACGAACTTATTTCTTTGACGTTAGAGCAACAAAAGCAGAAGATTACTACCTAACTATTACCGAAAGTAAAAAATTTACTAACGACGACGGCTCTTATCATTATAAAAAACACAAAATTTATCTTTACAAAGAGGACTTTTCTGAGTTTAGAGAAATTTTAGCTGAAATGACAGATTACATCATTTCTGAAAAAGGTGAAGAAGTCATAAGCGAGCGCCATCAAAAAGATTTTAAACGCGAAGATGATTTTGTTGCACAAGAAGCCAAAACATCTAAAGATTTAAACGGTACTGATAGTTTCACAGACATTAGTTTTGATGATATTTAGAATTAACTTCTGTTAAATTATAATTAACCCTGACAAATTTTAGTCAGGGTTTTTTATTTTTAGAGCTTAACCAACATTTATAAATACATGCAACGCATTGCTCTATTTTTCCTTTTCTTTTCATTTACCCTTTTTTCACAATCCCAAACCGATTTATCCTATTATCTTCCAAAAGGTATAGTTTACGACGCAAACATTCCAACACCAAAAAGCAGCATTGGTCATGAGGTTGGCGAGTGGCACATAACCCACGATAAACTTGTTCAGTATATGCGAGAGTTGGCAAAAGTCTCAGATCGAATAAGCATTGAGGATAGAGGGCAAACTTTTGAAGGTAGACCACTAATTCTACTGACCATAACATCTCCGAGCAACCACTCTAATCTAGACGACATAAAAAAACAGCACATTGATGCTACTGAAACAGATGACACAAAGACCATCAACAGACCTATTGTTGTCTACCAAGGGTTTTCAATACACGGCAACGAGTCTAGCGGCTCAAATGCAGCATTGGCTTTAGCGTATTATCTTGCCGCAGCAGAAGGTTCTGAGATTGAAAACCTACTCAACAATACAGTTATTCTTTTTGACCCATCATTAAATCCAGATGGTTTACAACGCTTCGCATATTGGGCAAATACTAATCGTGGCACAAACCTCAATGCAGACCCAAACGACCGGGAATTTAATGAAGTATGGCCAGGTGGACGCACCAATCACTATTGGTTTGATATGAACAGAGACTGGCTACCAGTACAATTACCAGAATCTAGATCACGGATAAAAACGTTTCACGATTGGTTACCAAACATCTTAACCGATCATCATGAAATGGGTACCAATGCAAGTTTCTTTTTCCAGCCTGGTATTCCGTCTCGTACACATCCTCTGACTCCAAAACTAAATCAAGAACTTACAAAAAGCATAGCAAATTTTCATGCCAAAGCTTTGGATAATATTGGTTCTTTATACTATTCTGAAGAAAGTTTTGACGATTTCTATTACGGTAAAGGTTCTACGTTTCCGGATATAAATGGTGGTATTGGTATTTTGTTTGAACAAGCCAGTTCTCGAGGCCATGTGCAAGAAAGTGAAAACGGGTTGCTTACCTTTCCTTTTACGATTAGAAATCAGTTTACAGCTGCTTTATCTACACTTGAAGCTGCTAACAGTATGCGAGAAGATATTTTGACATATCAACACAATTTTTATAAAAACGCTAGAAAAGAAGCTTCAAAAGAAGGTAATAAAGCCATAATCTTTGGTGATGAAAAGGACGCTGCGAAAACTTATCATTTAGCCGAAATTCTAAAACGCCATAAAATTAAATTTCATCATCTTAAATCTGACATCTCATTAGAGGGTAAAACCTATAAAAAAGGGTATAGTTATATAGTTCCTAAAAACCAAAAGAACACAAGGCTCATTAATGCAATGTTTGAGAAACGAACATCCTTTCAAGACAGTTTATTCTATGACATCTCTGCTTGGACTTTTCCTTTAGCTTTTAATTTAGATTATGCAGATACTAACATGAAAATGGCTAGTAATCTTGTAACGGAACTAACGCATCTGCCAGGTGGAGTAAGGTCAAAAAGTGACTACGCCTATTTATTTCCTTGGAATGAATACTATGCTCCAAAACTACTGCATTCAATTCTTAAAAAAGGAATTCGTGCAAAGGTGAGTATGAAAAATTTTAAAGCTAATGGTAAATCGTACGATTATGGAACTATTATGATACCTGTACAAAATCAGGAATTAGACGCTTCAGCATTATATTCATTTTTAAACACTATCGCTAAAAAAAGTCATATTACAATAGATGCTGTATCCACAGGCTTAAATGATGGTATAGATCTTGGAAGTCGTAATTTTAGAGCTTTAGAACTGCCCAAAATAGCGCTATTGGTTGGCGATGGTGTAACATCATATGATGCCGGTGAGATTTGGCATTTACTTGATACCAGATACGATATTGTACCTACAAAACTGGATACAAAAAATTTTAGCAGGGCAGATTTAAGCAGGTATAATACCATTATTATGGTAAATTCTAATTCTGCATTAGATGAAGGAAATACCAAAAAGCTAAAACAGTGGATACAAGATGGCGGCTCTCTTATTGCCTACAGAAACACGTTGCGTTGGCTAAATTCCAATGAATTAATGAAGATTAATTTTAAGAAAAGAAAAACAATAAAAGCAAAAAATATAAGTTTTGAGGATCGCAGTAATTTTAGAGGAGCACAGGTTATAGGTGGTGCTATTTTTGAAACTCAACTAGACCGTTCTCACCCAATAAATTTTGGTTATAAAAATGATAAATTAGCTATGTTTAGAAATACAACATTGTTTATAAAACCAAATAAGAACAGCTACAACAATCCAATTCAATACACTGCAAACCCATTGTTAAGCGGTTATATTTCTGAAGAAAATTTAGACAGCTTAAAACAGACTATTCCCTTTAAAACAGAAAGAATAGGACGTGGAAATATTATAGCTTTTACCGACAACACCAACTTTAGAGCCTTTTGGTATGGCACTAATAAACTACTGATGAATGCCATTTTCTTTAGAAATGAGATGTAGTGATTAGTGATTAGTGATTAGTGATTAGTGATTAGTGATTAGTGATTAGTGATTAGTGATTAGTGATTAGTGATTAGTGATTAGTGATTAGTGATTAGTGATTAGTGATTAGTGATTAGTGATTAGTGATTAG
>JASBSA010000127.1 GCA_030149175.1 Winogradskyella sp.
CCTAGCTTATACAATTATGTACAAAAGCCTGTTTATGGTCGCTTGGGTGAAAATATTTCTATTGAAGCTATGGGTAATTCCGAAGCCAAATCTAAAGGTGATTTTGGACATCAGGATATGGTATTTCAAAAATTCTATCCATTAAACAAGGATGAAGAAAATTATTTTTATCAAATAGGAATGTTCTATACAACGAAAGCATCTGCCATAAACTTAAGAGCACAAGACTCTAAGATTATTACTGATGATTGTGAGTTTATGTCTCACTTTATTATATAAGATCTTCTGAAACTATTGAGATTGCCTCTCCCCTTTCAATCTGCTTTATAACAACTTTATCTGAGCTAAAAGACTCCATTAATAATTCCTGAATCTTTTTTGCATCAAAAGGTTTACATGAAAAGATATCGACTGCAGCAAATTGATATTCTGGCCAAGTATGTATGCTTACATGGCTTTCTTCTAAAAGAATAAAACCGGTGACACCAATAGGCTGAAACTGTTTGTAAGACTCATTAACTTTAGAAAGTTGAATTTCTTCAACAATAGTATTTAATACCTTTTTAACTGTAGGTATAAACGATAGTGTATCTGCATTACAGTTATACACATCCCAAGTGATATGAGTGCCGAGAGAAGTTTTCAAGTTTAGTGCTATTTACTCTTCTTCAGAATAGGAGTCATATGCGCTTTGCATCATTTCTATAAACTCATAAGAATCATAGACTTTTACAAGCGTTGTGTAAGATTCGTCAGCATCTACTTCAACCATTTCTGGCAATGTTTCTCTTGGGCCGTAATCCCAAGTAACTTTATTAATAACATTAGTTAAGACGTCGTAGTTTCCTTCAATCTTCATGCCCAAAAACGTAACTTCTTTATTTGGTAAGGTAGACGCATAAGAGTTTTGAAAAGACGGTGGGCCATAATATTCGTCTGCAACCAAGTACTCTGATAATGATGGATTAATCATGTATACAGACTCTGTAAAGTTATATTTTATAATGCTATCATTCTCTAAGGTCAGTTGATGTTCGCCTGGTCCCATTTCTACCCAAACGACATCTTTTGGTGGCACTAAAACTCTTAATGTATCTACTACAATCTCAACAGAAGCATCTGTTGGGTTATCGATAGCAAGATCTACTTTACTACTACAAGATGAAAACACAGTTAGAGATAAGATAGAAAGAATAAATAGCTTTTTCATTATAGATTGTTTAGTCACTGGCAATATAAGAATATTTATGAAGTATAATATATTAAATACCAAGAATAGTAACAAAAATCTAAAGCTTATTATAAAAGAGGTTAATGTGTTCTGTGGTTACAGAATTGTCGAATCTATTTTGCACATAGAATATGTTATCAATAATACAAAAAAGGAATTATCACTCTTAAAACATAGACTACTAGAAAATTAGATTTTTTCATACACAAAGATAACCCGTTCAGCAATTACCGAATTATCAACTGTACTCTCAGCGTAGAAACCATCATCTACAGCAACGTTTAAATTTCCGTTCCTAAATAAACTTAATGTTGACCCATCTGTAAATACTAGGTCAACAGTATTAATGGTTTCTGTCCATGTAAAATTTCTATCTTCGTTGATTTGGGTACAATCGGTAAAAAAGTTTTCACCATCAATAGTAGGCGTATATGTGAACTCTGCTATTGATCTTAAAAACATAGTTCCTGTACCATTGTCGCTAAATAGAATAGTCTCATTATTATAGCAATCAATATCATCGAGATAATTGTTTGTGACAATCCCGTCGTTATCTAAGTCACGTGCTTCATCAGTATTCCAAGCGACCAATATCCAATCACCAACAACATCAACTACTTCTGTTTCACAACTACCAAGACCTTCTATAATAGAAAGTAAGGTGCCATCATCTCCACAAACTTCTATTTGATAAAGCAAGGCATCTTTATAAGCGTTACATGAATCTTCTATGGCTTCATCTGCTGCACTTTCATAGACAATACGAGCTAGCTCAGTAGCTTCAATTGCTTCTTCACACAAATCAACTTCTTCTTGGCAATCTCCGAGGTTATCTGCAAGTATTTGTAAAATTCCATCATCATCACCACAAACTTCTATTTGGTTCAGTAAAGCCTCCTTGTAAGCCAAACAAAACTCATTATACTCATCATTTGACGCATTGAGAAAATTGTCTGCTGCTATCTCAGTAGTTTCAATAGCTTCGAGACATGAATTATCTTCAAAGATAATTTCACCTTCATAAGGCTCATTATCACAGTTTACAGCCATAAAGAGTATGGCAAATGTACATAACACAAATATTTTCTTAACCATAGCAGGATAAAGTTAAGAAATTTTAGAATACAAAATTCTGTAATTAGCTTTCTGTAATTTTTTCATTTTTTATTGTGCTTAAAATTGCAAGACCTACAATAAAAAAAGTGATCAAGAATAAAATGGAATATCGCATGCTACCAGTAATCTGAGCAACAAAACCATAAAGAAATAACCCAATTGTTAAACCTATCTTCTCTGCTACATCATAAAAACTAAAATAAGATGCAGTATCTTCTGAACCTGTTGGAATTAACTTACTGTAAGTTGATCTGGACAAGGCTTGTATACCTCCCATAACTAATCCAACTGAGGCTGCAGTAATATAAAATTGTATTGGAGTAGTAATAAAATAAGCAAAACCACATATTAAAATCCAGATAAATATTACCCAAATTAAGGTTTTGATATTACCTATTTTATCTGATAGTTTTGCCGTATAATTTGCTCCAATAATGGCAATTAGTTGAATAAGTAGGATACTTATAATTAATCCCGTAGTTGAATCTTGTGTTCCCCAATCCAACTCTTCTACAGCAAAGTAAGTAGCTGCTAACATTATGGTCTGTACTGCCATACTGTATATAAAAAAAGCAGATAAATAGCGTTTTAAAATCTTATTAGATTTCAATGCATTCCATATTTTTTTCAACTCATTGTAACCAGATGCGAGGACGGTTTTAGTTACTTTGTGTCCTTCATTGGTTCCTGTTGGTAGATGCTTAAATGTATATTGCGCAAACAATATCCACCATACACCAACCATGATAAAGGCTATCCTTGTCGGCTGAGCATCATTTTCAAAACCAAACAAATCGTATTTAAGTATCATTACTAAATTGACCAAAAGCAATATTACACTACCAACGTAGCCTAAAGAAAACCCTTTGGCACTGACTTTATCTTGTTGTTCTGGATAGGCAATATCCGGTAAATAAGAATTATAAAATACCAAACTTCCCCAAAATCCAATTAGCCCCAGAACATAGCATACCATGCCAAATACAATATTCTCTATGGAAAACCAATACAAACCAATACATGAAACAGCACCCAGATAACAAAAGAATTTCATGAATGACTCTTTGTTACCTACATAATCTGAAATACCAGATAAAATTGGTGATAAAAACGAAACAATTAAGAAACTAAAAGCTGTGACATAACTTATTAAAGAATCGTTGTTAAATTCATAGCCTAGAAAATTTACAGTATCACTTAATATTTTACCAGATTCCTCATCCTTAATAATTGTTAGTGCACCATAAAATATTGGAAAAACAGCAGAAGATATTACTAATGGATAAACGGAATTTGCCCAATCATAAAATGCCCAAGCATTGAGAAGTTTTTTACTTCCTTTTTTAAGTTCGCTCATAGATATAAATTAAAAAAAAGCTGCTCATATTGAACAGCTTCTAAAGTAATCATTTATTTTTTAAAGCAATATTAATTTATTGGTCTAAACGAAGTAACTCCAAATTTTTTCGCTTCTGACTTTGCCTTTGGTGCTAAGGATTGTAGTGTTGATATTCTCGAATCGTTACTTGGGTGCGTACTTAAAAACTCTGGTGGTGCTTGCCCACCACTATTAGCCTTCATACGTTTCCATAATTCTGCAGCTTCATCTGGATTATAACCAGCAATTGCCATTAGAATTACACCAATTTTATCAGCCTCAGTTTCGTGAGATCTACTGAATGGCAAAACACCTCCAACCGTAGATGCCAATCCATAGGCCTGCATCCACATTTGTTGCTTCTCAGGGCTATCATTTCCTGTTGCCACTGCAACACCAATACCTCCCAATTGTTGTAACATACCAGAACTCATACGTTGTTGTCCGTGATTTGCTAAGGCATGTGCAACCTCGTGGCCCATTATGGCCGCAACTCCTGTTTCATTTTGAGCGATTGGTAAAATTCCTGTATAAAACGCTATTTTACCACCTGGCATGCACCATGCGTTTACTTGTTCTGATTCTATTAATTTATACTCCCATTTATAATCTTCCAAATACCCTTGGTGTCCATTAGCGTTTAACCAGCGCTCAGCAGCAACAGCAATTCGTTGACCTACTCTAGTAATCATTTCGGCATCCTTGGTTCCAGTAATTACTTTACTTTCACTCAAAACTTGATTGTATTGAGCAAAAGAAGAAGGGAATAACTGGTCATTAGAAACAAATGCCATTGTCTTCTTACCTGTAAACGGATTCGTAGCACATGAAACAATAATTGCTACTATTCCTAGTATTAATATTCCTTTTTTAAAAGTCATAGCTAATGGTTTAATTTATGTATTCACTAAAGTACGAAAATCTATTTGTATTTATAAGACACGACTTTTATTAATTGGTCACTTGGATTTTGCATCATTTCCCATAATGTGAAGTTCCGAGAAATTTTTATCTACAACGAACGAATTTGTTCCATTAGACTTTAAGTGCTTTAGTGAAATAATTTCGTTATCTAATTGAATTTCTTCAATATCAAATGGTAAACCATGAATCTTTATCTCAAAGGTTTCATAGGTTGTAATAAACTTTCCTTCTTTGTGCTGATTGATTATTAGCTCATTATCACGTCCTGTTAAGCTGAAGCTTCGCAGACTATAACGACCTTTTGTGTAATCATAACCATCATTAGCATCGCTAAATAGTTCACTGACTTCTTTACCTTTTTTGTAGTAAACATCAAGAGTTACTTCCTCTATTTCTTTTTCACCTACGTACTGCTGAACAGGAAATTTTGGAATGATGGCACCTTCTTTAATAAAAATTGGCATACTGTCTATGTCTGCATCTACCCACATTTCTTTACCTCCCTTAATAATTTCATCAGTCCAGAAATCATACCAGTTTCCTCTTGGTATGTACATGCGTCTTCCTTTTGCATTAGGTTCTAAAACAGGACAAGCTAAAATTTGTTCACCAAAAATAAATTCGTCAGTTCTATAGTGTGTTTGAACATCATCTTGATCAAAAAGCACTAGCGATTTTAGTAATGGTGTACCATGATCGGTATAATTCCAGAAAGCTGTATACAAGTACGGTAACAATTGATATCTTAGTTCAATAAACTTTCTTACAATATCCGTAACATCCTCATCAAAAGCCCAAGGCTCTTGGTCTCCATGATCACCAGATGAATGTACTCTGAAGAAGGGATGGAATACTCCAAGTTGAATCCAACGTGTAAATAATTCTCCTTGAGGTTGCTCAGCAAAACCACCTATATCACTACCAGCAAACGAAAAACCAGACATAGCTAAACGTTGCGCCTGAATATTTGCAATCCACAAATGCTCCCAAGTGGCTACATTATCTCCTGTCCATGTAGATGTGTAACGCTGCGTACCAGAATATGCAGCTCTTGTGATTACAAATGGTCGCTTAGGAAACGAATATTTTTTTAAACCTTGATATGTTGCACGCGCCATTTGCATTCCATAAATGTTGTGTGCTTTTCTATGACTACAAGGGTTGCCGTCGTAATCATGTCTTACATCATCTGGAAAAGTTTTATTTGGCACTTCCATTACGGCAGGCTCATTCATATCATTCCAAACCCCCTTAATACCTATCTCCTCGATTAACTCTTTAAAAAGTCCTGACCACCAATCTCTTACTTCAGGATTTGTAAAATCTGGGAAATAACACTCACCTGGCCAAACTTTTCCTTTCATATATGGACCATCAGCACGTTTACAAAAATAATCGTTTTCTAATGCTTCTTTATAAACCGAATAGTCTTTGTCTATCTTAATACCTGGATCAATTATGGCTACGGTTTTAAAACCTTGTTCTTTTAACTCCTTAACCATACCTTTTGGATCTGGAAAATAGTCCTTGTTCCATGTAAAGCAACGAAAGCCATCCATATAGTCTATATCTAGATATATGGCATCACACGGTATTTGAAGTTTTCTAAACGTAGAGGTTATTTCTCTTACTTTACTCTCGGGATAATAACTCCATTTGCATTGATGAAACCCAAGAGCCCACAATGGTGGCAAATGGTGTGGCTTTCCTGTTAAATCTGTATAACTTTCTACGACATCACTCATGTTTGGCCCATAAAAGAAGTAATAATTCATTTCACCTCCTTGTGCCCAAAAACTTGTAACATTTCGTCTTTCTTGAGAAAAATCAAAAGAACTTCTAAAGGAATTGTCAAAGAAAATTCCGTAAGCTTTACCATGATGAAGACCTGTGTAAAACGGAATGGTTTTGTAAATAGGGTCAGTGTCTTTTCCGTAGGCATAAGAATCGGTCACCCAATTGTCGTAACGCTTTCCTTTTAGGTTCAGGTGGTTAGGCTTATCACCGAGTCCATAATAACTTTCACCATCGTTAGAGACTTTGCTCATTTTTACGATATTCCCACCAAACTCATAGCTTTCTTCCCAGTGAAACCCAATTTCATCCTGATTGATTAAAACCCCATCTTTAACATCATATAATGAAACACGAAGACTTTCTTTAGAAATTTCACATCTCAATTTAGAGGTAACTACTACATAACAATCTTCATTTTCTTCTATTTCTAACTTGTTGTAACCAATACTGGCATATTTAGTAATAGCATAAGAAAAATCGTTATCAAAAGTTCCAACGGTTGTATACCTAAATCTTAAGAGACTATCGCGAACAACAGTTAATTGTAGAATAACATCATTGTCTGTTGAAAAGTAAAGCTTGTCTACATCTTTCTCAAAGCCAATTATTTTTGAAGGAAACTGATTTCCTTTATTTTCTAATTCTGTATTTGTAATCATAGCATGATTTAGTATAAAAGGGCGTGTAAAAAAACGGAAAAATTAGAACTTTAGAAAGTGTAAATGTGTGTATTTATATAGAATTATAAACTACATCGTTTTCGATACAGCATTAAACTGATTATTAGTCTTAAAAGAACTAAAAAAGGCCTCTTAACAGAAGCCTTTTAAAAAAATGATAAGGTTAGTTTAGAATAATTTTTCGTGTAGTGACATTGTTTGCTGTAGCTACTTTTACGATATAAATACCATCTGATTCAGTGGATAAATCCATCAGTGCATTTTTATTGTTGGTTGTTAATAATTTTAAACGTTTTCCGTTGATATTAAAAATTTCAACTTTGTCTAATGGCAAATTACTTTCCATGGATACAACTTTTTCATTAACACTTACAAGTAGTTCGTTTTCTAATGAAAAGTCACTCAATGATAGAATACTACTATCTTTTTGAGCGTCTACCAAATCTATATAAAGATCAAGGGTTTGATTATTACTATTGCCATCATTAGCACTAAATTCATTTCTAAATATCAGATTGTATCCAAAAACTGTTTCACCATCTGGTACTGAGGAATATTCTTCAGTTAGATTAATGGTGATACTGTATGTATTTGGTGCCGAATTAGTATCAGTATCAGAAGCAACTAGATTTGCTATTGGTTGGCTAGAATTATCAAAAAAATCTGATGGAGACCCTTGAAAACCTCCTGAAGATGTATCCAAACCGCCATAAATATATAGAAATGTCCGTCCTTCAGTATAGAGGTTATTTATGATATCTAAATCTTCAAATACAATCGTAATTTCATCATTTACAGTAGATGTTGTTGCTGCAATATTAGTTGTCCCAGCTCCATTATAACCACTAAAAGTTAGTACTTCTTGAGACCGACCTAAAAGTGAAAATAACAAGCAAAAAAGTAAAATGTAGTTTTTTTTCATAATAAATGTTTTAATAGGTTAATTATTAGGCTTTTTTATGGTGTTCTTAAACATTATGGTTGATATTTAAATACGACCATTCCTAAGGGTGGAATAGCAATCGCTATTGAATGATCTCTAAATTGCCATGGTTCAGCTTTGGAAGTTTGTATTTTATTTTTGTAAGAACCCGATCCAAAATACTTTTTTAGATCACTGTTAAATACTTCTTTAAGCTTTCCTTTTCTTGGTAGACCCATTTTATAGTCCTCTCGTGGTATTGGTGTCATATTACAGGCTACAACCAAATCATCTTTAGAATCATTTCCTTTTCTGATGTAAAACAATACTGAATTCTCAGCATCGTTATAATCTATCCATTCAAACCCTTCGCCTGTAAACTGTTTTTCATGCAGCGCTGGTTCTTTTTTATAGAATTTGTTTAGATCTTTTATAAGTTGCTGTATCCCTTTATGAGGTTCATATTGTAATAAATGCCAATCTAGACTTTGCTGAAAATTCCACTCCTCGCTCTGACCAAATTCGGCACCCTGAAATAATAACTTTGTCCCTGGATGTGTAAACATATAGGAATACAACAATCTAAGATTTGCAAAACGTTGCCACTCGTCACCTGGCATACGACCTAAAATAGAATGTTTTCCGTAAACCACCTCATCGTGACTTAATGGCAGCATAAAGTTTTCGGTAAAAGCATAGGTCATACTAAAGGTTAAATCGTTTTGATGATGCTTTCTGTAGATTGGTTCTTTTGCAAAATATTGTAATGTATCGTGCATCCAACCCATCATCCACTTCATGCCAAAACCTAATCCACCAAGATAGGTTGGCTTAGAAACCATAGGAAACGACGTTGATTCTTCTGCAATGGTTTGTACATCAGGAAACGAAGTATATACAGCTTCATTCATTTCGCGCATAAATGAAATAGCTTCCAAATTCTCTCTACCACCAAACATATTTGGTTCCCATTCACCTTCTTCTCTACTATAGTCTAAAAATAACATGGATGCCACAGCATCTACTCTGAGTCCATCTGCATGGTATTGGTCTAACCAAAAAATGGCATTACTTATAAGGAAAGATTTTACTTCGCTTCTTCCATAATTGAAGATTAAACTTTTCCAATCTGGATGGTAGCCTTTTCGTCTATCTGGATGTTCATATAATGCCGAACCATCAAAAAACCCAAGTCCATGAGCATCTTCAGGAAAATGAGATGGTACCCAATCTAAAATGATTCCTATATCGTTTTGATGTAATTTATCTACCAATAATTTAAAATCTTCAGGATAACCAAAACGAGACGTTGGTGCAAAGTATCCTGTAAGCTGATAGCCCCAAGATGGATCGTAAGGATATTCCATAATTGGCATAAGCTCTACGTGCGTAAAGTTCATATCCTTTACATAGGCCACAAGATCATCCGCAAGTTCTTCATAGGTTAAGAATCTATTTTCTTCAACTTTCTTTTTCCACGATCCTAAATGAACTTCGTAAACTGAAAATGGTGCGTCTAATGCGTTATGATCTTTACGCTTTTTCATCCATTTGTTATCCTTCCACTTATAATCATCATCCCAAACTATTGAAGCTGTATTTGGCGGATGCTCACAACGCCTAGCATACGGATCTGCTTTCTCAGTTTTTATATCGTTATGATGACTATGAATTTTATACTTGTAAATGTTGCCTTTACCAACACCTGGTATAAAGCCTTCCCAAATTCCGCTTTCATCCCAACGCACATTAAGTTTATGATCGCCTTCTAACCAAAAGTTAAAATCACCAACAACGGAAACTGATTTAGCACTTGGCGCCCAAACCGCAAAATAGGTACCTTCTACTCCATTAACGGTTGTAATATGAGAACCGAATTTTTCGTAAAGACGATAATGTTTACCAGATTTAAACAAATCGATATCAAAATCTGTAAATAAACTGTGTGCAATTACTTCT
>JASBSA010000133.1 GCA_030149175.1 Winogradskyella sp.
CCTACTCTGAGTGGTAGCTCATATTTTTCGCCATTGATTTCTAAGGTAGCTTTATCTGACATATTTTTTTACTTGTTTTTGTGAATTTTTAAGGATTGCTAATTTACGAAATATCAAACGATTTCGGAAGTCAATTTATCAATGATTTAACACCTTAAACCTTTATACAAAAGAAGAGCGATTATCTAGTTAGATAATCGCTTTTAAAAAATATAAAATACAATATTTCTTACTTCACCTTAAATGCTTTCTCTTGTGGAAAGTAAGCTACATCACCAAGCTCTTCTTCTATACGGAGTAACTGGTTGTATTTTGCCATACGATCGCTGCGTGATGCAGAACCTGTTTTAATCTGACCAGTGTTTAATGCTACCGCTAAGTCTGCTATAGTATTATCTTCAGTTTCACCAGATCTATGAGACATTACTGATGTATAACCTGCATTGTGTGCCATATTTACTGCAGAAATTGTCTCTGTTAAAGTACCTATTTGGTTTACTTTGATTAAGATAGAATTTGCTATCCCGTTTTCAATACCACGCGATAGACGCTCTACATTGGTTACAAATAAATCGTCACCTACCAACTGAACTTTATCACCAATCTTGTCTGTTAAAACTTTCCAACCATCCCAATCGTTTTCATCCATACCATCTTCAATAGAAATAATTGGATATTTAGACGCTAATTCAGCTAAGTATTCTGCTTGTTCTGCAGATGTTCTTATTTTACCTGTTTCACCTTCAAACTTTGTATAGTCATATTTACCATCTACATAAAACTCAGCTGCCGCACAGTCTAATGCAATCTTAACGTCCTCTCCAAACGTGTAACCTGCCTTTTCTACTGCTAGTTTTATTGAATCTAGAGCATCTTCCGTTCCTCCTTCTAGGTTCGGAGCAAAACCACCTTCATCACCAACAGCTGTGCTCAAACCTCTATCGTGTAATACTTTTTTAAGATTATGGAAAATCTCTGTTCCCATTTGCATGGCATGGGTGAAGTTTTTTGCTTTAACAGGCATGATCATAAATTCCTGAAATGCAATTGGTGCATCACTATGCGAACCTCCGTTAATGATATTCATCATTGGTAATGGCAATGTATTTGCTGACACTCCACCAACATATCTGTACAATGGCATTCCTAATTCATTAGCAGCGGCTTTAGCTACAGCAAGAGACACTCCTAAGATAGCATTAGCACCAAGCTTAGATTTATTTTTTGTACCGTCTAAATCAATCATTAATTGATCAATAGCATTTTGTTCAAAAACAGAAACACCTAATAACTCTTGAGCAATTACAGCATTTACGTTTTCAACAGCTTTTGAAACTCCTTTACCCATGTAAGTATTACCACCATCACGTAATTCGACAGCTTCGTGCTCACCAGTTGAAGCACCAGAAGGAACAGCTGCTCTTCCCATAACACCATTTTCTGTAACAACATCAACTTCTACTGTTGGATTACCTCTCGAATCTAAAATTTGTCTTGCGTGTACATTAACTATAATGCTCATTTCTATATTTTTTTTTATTGTTGATTATTCCAAAATTACGAAAATATAGTCCGTAAAACAGAACAAAAATCATAATTACGATTAATATTTACTACAATGTTTTCGAAACTAAAAAAACGCAACAAAATTTTAGATTTGTTGCGTTTTTTCTATTAGCTATTATAACAATTAGTTACAAAGTTTAATATTTGACTTTTTATGAATTGCTGTTATTTCGTGTGATAATTCAAAAAAGAAGCCTTTTCTATTATTGTCTAATTCTTTATATTGACTCACGGCTTTAAAGTAATTTTCATATTTTAAATCTTGGCTGAATTTAACAAAAACAATATCATTATAACTAAAAAGATGCTCAACCTTTTCTTTCTTATCAAATGTTAAGATGTCATTTCCACTTTTATAGCCTTCATTAGTTAGCGTTACACAAGTATATATTTTATCTTCCAAGGCTTCATCAATAGCGTTCTGACTATCAGAATATATAATATGTTGTGAATCAAAAAACCAATTTGATGGTGGTGCTGGTGGTGCAGGTATATCTGCAAATTCTTCATTTATACTATCATTAAGACGTTTTTGGCTTTCATGCTCTTTTTTTGTTAAAACTTTCTCTGGTTTATTAAGGTGAAAAAAAGACTGATGGTTAGTCCAGGACATACCTTTAAGAATATCTTTATCTTCAATGGAGTTGGTTTTATAATATACTCTTTCATAATATGCACTAGCAAGCTGTGTCTTTATTTCATCAACAGTGCTGTAATCTGCATTATTATCTACGTACAAAAATATTTTAATTGTCATTTGAGCTTCAAATGGCATCTTATACCTTATATACAATAACTCTTTAGATATATCGTACACTTTGATTAGTTCTTTTTCTAAATAAACACTATTAGTAGAATCTACATATATACTTATAATAGGTGAGAAATGATTTACTTTTATTTCAACATTTCCTTTTGGGAGACTAATCGACTCAATCTGGGCATTAGTAATCAAAGAAAAAAATAGAGTAAAAATAATTATGGCTTTTGCTTTAAACTTCATAGGGTAACATATCTTTTGGGTAATACTCATTATCTCTAAACTTACTATCATCTAAGCCTTTTAATTTTACAACTGCAGCAATTTCAAAAGCCCAGTAACCAGCGAATGATAACTTTTCTGGAGACAACAGATGACTATTATACCATCCATTAAACTTCTTATATGAATTGTACCAATCTTTTTTCAAATACTCTCTTATTAATTTTTCACATTCCTCTTTACTGTTATTGTCAATTATATTTTTTAGCCTTAAATACATTCTAGGTATTTCGAAATACTTTTCATAGCCTTCTATAAGTTTAGCATTATAGTTTTTTGAATAATAACTACTTAAGAAATTTAAGACTTTATCCTTGACACCATCTTCCGATATTTTAAAAACTAACTTGTTGAATTTTGTCTCTTCTACATCTAACAAAACTGCTATAGATAGAGCCCAAACAAGATATATATGGGGTTCTAAACGGTATTGATTTAACTCTAGACGATCTCTACCATCAAAAACTTTAGTTTTATCACCACTCCAAAACCGGTCAAAATAATCTATTACATTATCTATGTCTCCTTTTAATTCTTCTTTATTTATACCATAACTATATTTAATTATTAGTATCTGTAAACTTGAATAAAATAAAGACAATTGAGATATTCTTTTTAGATTGTCATTTGCAAATCTATCATTTTCAACTAAATCTAAGGTACGTCTTAGTTTTTCTTGTCTTATTTTTAAGCATTCTTCTAAATAAAGACTTTCAATATTATTTACATTCTTCATTACAGAGTTTTTATGGAGTAAAAATACCAGCATTTCCTAGAATAACATAACCATCACTCCCAATAAATCTATATGTAACCGTTCCGTCAGATAAAACTTTTGCCTTGATTCTTTGATATCCATTTAACATTATATCGTCATACAAAATAGGGTCACTGCCTATTTCAATAAATAATCTATCACTTGCATCATTTAGCCCATTAGTTATCCACTCATCCGACATTTGTCTAGTGCCATCTTCAAGTGTACTTAATTGGGCATTATTAAATTTACTTTCCACAATTATATACTCACCAGTTTCAGGGTTTTTAAAGACACCATCAATACCTGTATCCAATGGCTGATCAATATCTGTTCTTCTAATATGAAGGGGCTCATAACCTCTGGAATACAAATCCTCATCAGTCACCATCTCCCCAAAATTACCTTTTCTTATGGTATTATCAAATTGATCTAAATCTATTAAGCCATCAAGTACATTTTGTATTGTCTCTTTCTGACTTTTATATATATCATCTACATATTTTACAACGGCTTCAGCAAGCTGAATAGCTTCGTCACCATACTTCACCATTTTAATTGCCTTTACAGCAGATGAACCAGGAATAATATCAACTAAAATAAAAGTTGCTGCGACCGCTCTACTTTGTTCTACACCTTCTAAATCTTTACCATCAATTAATATTATTATATCTTCTAAAGGTGTAAAAACTCTTACAGCAGTAAGAGTAGTTGACCAAAAACCATCCCATAAAAAATCTAGAGATAATGGTTCATAACTTCTAGGTGCTTGAAAATCATACCATAATTGTGTTTCTTGACTAAAATAAAATAAGACGTCAACTAGTTGACTAGGACTATTTGGATTAGGATAAACAGATGATGATAGTACATCTCCGTTTGCAAGTAAAAATTGGGTATGTAAACGACCATCAGAAACTATGGTTCTTGTATGCGTATATGCTAAAGATGCTATTCCATTATATTGACCTGCATTAGGTGTCCATGGTACATCAGTTAATAAGGTAGTGCCAGTCAATGAAACCTCATTTATAGATACTATTCCTTCTCTTAATCTGTTTATACTTTCAATTACAAAAATAATTGACTCGATTGAAGAGTTATTGCTAAGAATAATAGAATATAATGCTTGATTACTATCAGAATCATTAATATTATTTATCCAATCAATCTGGTTTGGTGTTAGGTTTTCTTCACCAATTATATCAATTAAAAATGAGCCAGCAGCGCTGGATCCATCTTTCTTTTTTGGTGTTGTTATAACTGGGTTAGGGTCATTATCATTTCCAGAGGTCGAACCACCACTTGGTCCTGATATAGAACCACCATTATTGTTACCACCATCATCAATACCTGAGTGATAATTTCCACTATCGTTATTGGAAGATCCATTATCTGACGACCCATCACTACCACTATCATCACTTGTAGAGCCACCACCAGTATTTGGGCAAGGTAACCAATACCATACTATGGTACAGTCACCTGGGCATGCGCTAGATTCATCATATATATTGCCAGAACCATCTTCCCAATCTATCTCAATATACTGTAGCTCACCATTACTACAACCAGTGGTAGGATCATTTTTCGATAAAATTCCATTGCTATCAAAATTCTCAAGCTTAACAACATCTATTTGAGTTTCTGAATCTATATCATCTACCCCATTGTTGTAATACGTCCATAGGTATGCATCATATGAACCTTCTGCATTTATAGATAAAACTATATTTTTTAAAACACTATTGTTCTCTAGACTATAAACATAAAAAGTGTAAGAATGATTATATCCTTCTTCTAGGTATATGACCTCTTCTGTATCTATATATAAATCATTAGAGCTGTCGTAAGCTAGACTTTTTTGATTATTTGCATTGTTATTTATACGGTTTAATAGTTCAGTGATTTTGATATTGCTATCAATATCTTTTTTTGATAGTATCTTTTTGGTTAAGGTTCTTTGTACAGATTGTTCAGTTTGTACAATACTATCATCTTCTTTTTGGCAACTAAAATACAAGGTTAACAATCCGAGGAGAAGGATTGTGACTAGAAATTTGCTTTTCATGATTAATTTGACGATTTATTATTTATAATAATTTTTATCGTTATTATTAAGGGTCAATAAAGGGGATTCCTAAAAATACATTTTTTCTACAAAAAATTGAGTTCTTTCCAAATGTATAAAATTTCTTTTATGAAACCATTATTTGATGTTTAAATTTTGAAATAGCATCTGATATTTGTTCATACTTATGGACGAGCGAATACAAAAAATTGCTAAAAAAATTAAAACTCTGAGAATAGAGAAGGGCTATGTGAGCTCAGAGTTTTTTGCTTGGGAACATCAAATACCAAGAGTACAATATTGGCGTATGGAAAGGGGAACCAACTTCACTATTAAAAACTTACTGAGAATATTAGATGCCCATGATATGAGCATGGAAGAATTTTTTAAAGACTTATAAAAAAACGCAACAAAACTTGAGATTTGTTGCGTTTTTTTATATTAGTTATTTTTAATATTTTCTATAAACTGATCAAATAGATATACAGAGTCATTTGGTCCAGGACTTGCTTCTGGATGGTATTGTACTGAAAAGCAGTTCTTATTTTTTATCTTAATTCCGGCGACAGTATTATCATTAAGGTGAACATGAGTTATTTCTACATTTTCATTGGCTTCGGTTTCTTCTCTATTGATAGCAAAACCGTGATTTTGAGATGTTATTTCGCCTTTACCAGTTATTAAGTTTTTAACTGGATGATTTATGCCTCTATGACCATTATGCATCTTGTATGTAGATATACCATTGGCCAAAGCTATGACTTGATGTCCTAAACAAATACCAAATAATGGTTTATTTCTGGCAATAATCTCTTTTGCTACGGCTTGGGCTTCAACCAAAGGTTCTGGATCACCTGGTCCGTTTGATAAAAAGTAACCATCTGGATTAAAAGCCTCTAAATCTTCAAATTTTGAATTATATGGAAATACCTTTATATAAGCATCACGCTTTGCCAGATTTCTCAAGATATTTTTCTTAATTCCTATATCTAATGCGGCAATTTTGTAAGCGGAATTTTCATCACCAAAATAATAAGGCTCTTTAGTTGACACTTTTGAAGCCAGCTCCAAACCTTTCATGTTTGGCTGTTCTGCTAGTTGTTTTTTAAGACTATCTATATCTTGTACTTCTGTAGAAATAACAGCATTCATTGCACCATTATCTCTTATATAACTCACTAGAGCTCTAGTATCTACATCTGCAATGGCAAGTGTATTATACTTTTCAAAGAAATCTTCTAAAGAGCTGTCTGCGGCAGGGCGTGAGTATTCAAAACTAAAGTTTTTACAAATTAGTCCTGCAATTTTAATATTCTCAGACTCCATTTCATCTTCTTTGGTACCGTAATTACCAATATGTGCATTGGTGGTTACCATTAACTGACCATAATAAGAAGGATCGGTAAAAATTTCCTGATAACCGGTAGTCCCTGTATTAAAGCAGACTTCACCAAATGCCGTACCGTCTTTTCCTATAGATTTACCGTAAAAAATGGTACCGTCTTCTAATAGAATTATCGCTTTTTTTCTTTGTTTGTATTTCATCTGTTAATATTTATTGTTTTTTAACAGTCAGATGGAACATCCAAATTATCATTCAGCTGTGTGATTAATAATTAACTAATGGATGTTTCATATGCGATGTTTATGAGATTTCTGCCATGACAGAAAAAGTTTTACAAAATTCCAAAAAAAAAGGATAAACTTAAAAAGTCTATCCTTTATATTTATTAATGATTATTAACATTTATTCTTCTTCGTTTGAAGCTTGAGTTTCTACTGGTGGAACAGCCGTTGTACTCTTCTTACCACCTCTTCTACTTCTACGCGTTGATTTTTTAGCAGGCTTACCAGCATTGTATAACTCGTTGTAATCTACTAACTCAATCATTGCCATATCTGCGTTGTCACCTAAACGGTTTCCTAACTTAATGATACGTGTATAACCACCTGGACGATCACCAACCTTAGCTGCTACATCTCTAAACAATTCGGCAACCGCTTCTTTTTGTCTAAGTCTAGACATCACAATTCTTCTATTGTGCGTTGTATCTTCTTTAGACTTTGTAATTAATGGTTCTACAAATTGCTTCAAAGCTTTAGCCTTAGCAGTTGTCGTGTTAATACGCTTGTGCTCAATTAAGGAACACGCCATGTTAGCTAACATTGACTTTCTGTGCGCTGATTTTCTACCTAAATGGTTGAATTTTTTTCCGTGTCTCATGACTCTTGTTTTATCATCTTGCTACCAAACTCTTTATTCTGAGGAGCAAAATATGATTAATTAATATTAGTGAAAATTAGTCTTTGTCTAATTTATATTTGCTTAAATCCATTCCGAAGTTAAGACCTTTAACGTTAACGAGTTCTTCTAACTCAGTTAAAGATTTCTTTCCAAAGTTTCTGAATTTCATTAAATCGTTTTTATTGAATGACACTAAATCACCTAAAGTATCAACCTCTGCAGCTTTTAAGCAATTAAGCGCACGTACAGAAAGATCCATATCTACTAATTTGGTCTTTAGCAATTGTCTCATGTGAAGTGATTCTTCATCATAAGTTTCTGTTTGTGCAATTTCATCCGCTTCTAATGTGATACGCTCATCAGAGAATAACATAAAGTGGTGAATTAATATTTTGGCTGCTTCTGTTAAAGCATCCTTAGGGTGGATAGAACCATCCGTTTGGATTTCGAAAACTAATTTTTCATAATCCGTTTTCTGCTCAACACGAAAGTTTTCGATACTATATTTAACATTTTTTATTGGAGTATAAATAGAATCTGTAAAGATAGTTCCCATTGGTGCAGAAGCCTTTTTATTCTCTTCAGCAGGAACATATCCTCTACCTTTTTCTATGGTTAACTCCATATTGATGTTTACTTTTGGGTCTAAGTTACAGATTACTAAATCTGTATTTAAAACTTGAAAACCAGAAATAAACTTTTGAAAATCGCCAGCAGTGATTTGCTCTTGACCTGAAATAGAAATAGTAACGGTTTCATTATCTACTTCATCTATTTGACGCTTAAAGTTTACCTGCTTTAAGTTCAATATCATTTCAGTTACATCTTCTACTACACCAGAAATTGTAGAAAACTCATGATCTACACCTTCTATTCTAACAGAAGTGATTGCGAAACCTTCTAAAGAAGATAATAATACTCTACGTAAAGCATTACCTACTGTTAATCCGTATCCTGGTTCTAAAGGTCTGAATTCAAACTTACCTTCAAAATCAGTAGAATCAATCATGATTACTTTATCTGGTTTCTGAAAATTTAATATTGCCATTGTATTCTTCGTTTTAATTGTTATTTAGTTG
>JASBSA010000145.1 GCA_030149175.1 Winogradskyella sp.
CTAAAAAAGCCGAAGCTACGAAGAGTAGCTTAATGGATTGTTGTTTCACTTTGAGTCGGTTTTAAAAAATTTGCATGAAAATAAGGATTCTATTAAGAATCTTTCAGTTTTATAATCTATTTTATATTTTTTTTAACGCAAGATTATAGTGTATCTAGGTAAGCTTGAAGAAGTTCCACACCTTCTGTGTGCACAGTAGTTGTACCGATAAAAGGCATACTAAATCCTTCATTGTACTCCGAAATTCTTAATGAAATACTGAATTTTCTTTGGACTATTTGAGAATCCTCTAAAGAAGATTCAAATGCCAGTCTTAAGGTAGATAACGTTTCACAATCACCACCTTCTATATGGCAGTGAGCACAATTAATGTCAAAATAAGATCTAGCTCTATCTTCGAGAGACTCAGAGGAGTTTTCCCAATTAACTACAGATGAAACTTCTGAGCTGCCAGAAACACCAATTAAGTGACCACTATTTACGAATTCATCTAATTGATTGAGACCATTAACTTGAAAATTCATATTTCTAAGCTTTGGTCCAATTGGTGTAGCATTATCAAAGGTGTGATGACAGGTAAAGCAATCTGTGTTAGATGGTATTTCGTAATTTACTGAGTTGCTTTCGCCATCTGCATCAATCCAAGTTACAGGAACCGTACTTCCGTTTAAATCTAATACAGCCTCTGTTTGGTCTTCGTTCCATTTGTAATCACCAGTTTGCCATTCACCATTTATTTTTATTAGAACACGTGTTTCAATAATGGTCTTTCCTAAGGTCAGATCACGTTCATCGTTGTTGTAGTAAAATGTTTTGGCAATTACTGTATTGTCGGGAAAAATAGGCAAACCGTCACCATCATACTGCATGGTGGTGTTTTCTGGTAATGCAATCAATCGCTGTTTGTGTGCATAATCTGTAAATAGCTGAGAATTAAGCTCGTATTTAAACGCACGAGAAGAAATGTTTAAATCTCCAAGATTTCCTATGAATAAGTTTAGTTCTGAAAGATTAGGCATAAATTCCGCAACGACTAAAGGGTCTTGTACGGGTGTGATATCATCATCATTGTTACAAGAAAATGCTACAAATAGGGTGGCAATTAAAAGCGTGATTTTTTTCATTTTTAAGATGAATGATTGGTATATGCGAGTGTGAAAATAATAAAAAAGGCGAAATCAGCAAGTTGTGAGGTGAAATGTATATCGATTTTAAATAAAAAAAGGAATTACCAAGTGATAATTCCTTTTTGCTATACTTAAATAAAAAACATTAAACCATCTCCACAAACAACCCTTTATCAGTTTTTTCAACTTTAGTTAAGCCGTGTTTTCCTAAGCCTTTAATGCCTTTATCCCAACCTTTGTTACTTAAGCCAGATTGTGTTTTTAGTTCATTTAAGTCCATACGTTGCTCTTTTTTAAGAATTTCAAAGATGGCCTTTTCGTTATCACTTAATTCTACTTTTTTCTTCTCTGGTCGCATTTGTGGGAAGAACAATACTTCTTGTATACTTTGGTTGTTAGTTAAGAACATAATCAATCGGTCCATACCAATTCCCATGCCAGAGGTTGGTGGCATTCCGTATTCCAAAGCACGTAAGAAGTCAAAATCAATAAACTCTGTAGCTTCATCATCACCTTTTTGAGCTAGCTTTAATTGGTGCTCAAAACGCTCACGCTGGTCTATTGGGTCGTTAAGTTCAGAATACGCATTAGCGATTTCCTTACCACAAACCATAAGCTCAAAACGCTCTGTTAGTTCTGGATTTTCTCTATGCTCTTTGCATAACGGACTCATTTCTTTTGGATAGTCTGTAATGAATGTGGGTTGTATGTAGTTACCTTCACATTTTTCGCCAAAAATCTCATCAATCAGCTTGCCTTTGCCCATTGTGTCGTCAACTTCAATACCCATTTCTTTGGCGGCAGTTCTAATTTCAGTTTCCGACTTATTATAAATATCAAAACCTGTAAATTCTAAAATAGAATCACGCATTGTAATACGCTTGTATGGTGCTTTAAAGTTGATGTTGTGCTCACCAAACGTTGCTTCGGTGGTACCGTTTACAGCAATAGCACAATGCTCTAATAACTTTTCACAGAAATCCATCATCCAGTTGTAATCCTTGTAGGCAACATAGATTTCCATCGCAGTAAACTCAGGATTATGGGTTCTGTCCATACCTTCATTACGGAAATTTTTAGAGAACTCATAAACACCTTCAAAACCACCAACAATTAAACGCTTTAAATAAAGCTCATTAGCAATTCTCATATATAATGGAATGTCTAAAGTATTGTGATGTGTTACAAACGGTCTTGCAGCTGCACCACCAGGAATGGGTTGTAAGATTGGTGTTTCAACCTCAAAATAACCAGCATCATTAAAGAATTGACGCATGGCATTGAACAATTTTGTACGCTTTACAAACACATCTTTTACGTGTGGATTTACAGCTAAATCTGCGTAACGCTGTCTATAGCGTTGCTCTGGATCTGTAAAAGCATCGTATGTTTTTCCGTCTTTTTGTTTTGGAATTGGTAATGGTTTTAAAGCTTTACTTAACAGTTTAAACTGCCTAACCATTACTGTTTTTTCACCAACTTTGGTGGTAAATAATTCGCCTTCTATACCAATAAAATCACCTAAATCGATTAATTTTTTAAAGACATCGTTGTACAATGATTTGTCTTCGCCTTGGCAAATTTCATCACGATTAAAATATACTTGAATACGTCCTTCACTATCTTGTAACTGCGCGAAAGATGCCTTTCCTTGAACATTAATTGCCATAAGACGACCAGCTATAACCACCTGTTTGCCTTCTTCATAATCAGATTTTATCTGTTTTGAAGTGTGTGTAACAGGATACAAATCGGCTGGATAAGGGTTAATCCCTAAGGCACGTAGTTTTTCTAACTTTTGGCGTCTTACTAATTCTTGTTCTGAAAGTTGCATTCTTGCTTATTTTAAAAATGCAAAATTACATTATTTCATAGAATTATTGAATGGCTTTTGTTATAACTTCTCGATACAATTTTTCATGCTTCAAAATCACTCGAAGTGATGTTAATTTAATTGGAAAAGTTGAGGTCAGTTCGAGTGCTGAGTAGAGCGAAGTGTATCGATAACCCATTTTAATTAGATTTTATAAGCTCTAAATTTTGTTTTAGGTCGCTATTATCTGGAAATAATTCAACAGCATTTTTCAAAACATTAACCGCTTTTTCTTTTTGTCCTGAAAACCCTAATGTGTTGGCTAAGCTCATATATGTTCTAGGTTCATCTGGGAATAGTTTGGTATTAAGTTCAAACACGGCTATAACATCTTCTATGCGATTGGTGTTGAATAGTATTTTGCCATATGTGTTAAGCTCAAACATACTACTTACGTTACCTTTAAATTTTTTCAGAAGCTTTTTTTGTTTCCTTTTTAAGCCTTTTATTCCTTTTTTACTTAAAATATCATCTACAGTAGCTACTATTTGGTAGTTAGATTTGTAGTCATTTACTGTGATGATATTCTGAATATCTTCTTCAAATGTTCCTATAGGATGTTCTACAATTCTATTGATTTCCTTACCAACCTTATAAAAAATAATGGTTGGTACACGATGAATATTTAAACCTGCTTCCTCATGCTGTGGGCTTTGTTTATACATGCCAGCTTCTCTACTTACGGCAACAACTGTTAGTTGACCCATAGGATAATTACATACTTCTAAAACTTTATATAATCTTGGAACTTCCTTTTTGCTATCACCACACCATGTACCCATAAACAAAGTGATGGTGTAGTTTTTTAGTTCTGATGAAATCGTTTCAATAATGGCTGAATTTGGTTCATAGTCATTGTAATTTTTGGTGAACCAAGATTTATAATTGTCGCCTTCTAAGCCACTTTTGTCAATTTTACCAAGTAGATAAGGCGTATCTGTGTTTTCTGTGATTTCTACGTTGAGGTTTTGTGCGCATAGTTGAAAGGGTAAAATTAAAATCAGAATAATGTTGACTGCTCGTTTCATAGTTTTAAAAATTTTTGATTAATACTTGAAACAAACTTCAAACTTAGACACTAAAATTTTGAAAAAACAGGGTTGGAAATCGGTACTAGTACCTAGGTTGAATTTTATAACTATTTGGTAAACAGTGCTTTTACATCGTCTCTAGATTGCACTTCTAGCTTTTTGTAGATGTTGTTGGTATGTGTTTTTATAGTGCTCACACTCAAAAATAGTGCTTCAGCAATGTCTTTATTCGTTTTATCTTGAAGTAAATGCTCTAAAACAACTTGTTCTTGTTTCGATAATTTTGATTTTAAATCTTGGGAACTAAAATGTTTTTGGCTCCAAAACCGATAAAGTAAAAACAAGTTCAGTAAAACCGAAAACGCTAAAATTATGTAGAGGTAAATATGCCAATCAGTGTTGGACGAATTTATTGTTGACGACGATGCCAACATAAAGCGATCAGCTGCTAATTCGTTTTTGTACTGTACAGTGTAAGGTGCATTGGGATAGGCTTTTTCTAAACGTTCTTTTAGGTTATCGTAATACGGATTTGATTTTAAATCTTCAACATAATAGCTGTGCAAATCACTACTTCTATCAGATAAATAGGCATAAATCGCTAGTTCGGCAACGGGTTCGTTTAATGCAGTTCCGTAGTCTTGTAATGTAGTGAACCATTTTTTATTGTTGAGTTTTCGGTTGGCTTCACTTCTAACTTCACCGTAAGCAAAACGCATATCATTTTTTAGGGAATCTATCTTTAAAAATGCATTGGCCCTAGGATTGTTAGATTCCACTTTACAGAATACTTGGTTGCCGAATGAAAAAGGCAACTTTAAAGTATCCGTGTTTTTTGCGATAAAG
>JASBSA010000136.1 GCA_030149175.1 Winogradskyella sp.
AAAGCTGGGACATCTCATACGACTTAAATAGTATTGCCAAGTTATTAATTGATGATAACGAAATTCCATATCTCAAAAGCTTATCAGATAAAGAGTTATCAGATTTCAGTCGACTTCAAAAAAAGCTCAAACAGCAACTTCAAGCATTAGAAAACAATGTTGTCGCGTTAGCAAACGAGATCCTGGATGTCATATCTAGTTCGCAGTTAGAACACACCGACTTTAAAAATGCCTACATTCCAAAATACTTTCTGAAAATAGCTAGCGGAGATTTCAATGTGAGCTTTACTCCAAAATGGCAGACAGACTTATTGGAAGGAGCTCAACTATTCCCTTCCAGAGTAAGTGATACTGTAGGAAATACTATAACTGAGATACAACCTGCAATTGCCGAAGCATTTTTAGCGACGAAACGAGCTATCATTAGAAGTAAATTTTTGTCTAACGTATTAAAAAATCTCACGCCGCTGTCGGTTCTCTTTGCAATTCAACAGTCATTACAGGAGATCAAAGACGAAGACGAGTTGTTATTGATTTCTGAATTTAACGCACTGATAAGTGAGGAGATCAAGGGACAACCTGCTCCTTTTATTTATGAGCGCTTAGGTGAAAAGTACAAGCACTTCTTTATTGATGAATTTCAGGATACATCTTTATTGCAATGGGAAAATTTATTGCCTCTTATTTCAAACGCAGTTTCAGGACAGCACATAAAAAATGAATCAGGAAGTGCGATGCTGGTAGGCGATGCCAAGCAGGCAATTTATCGCTGGCGAGGAGGTCGTGCTGAACAGTTTATCGATCTGTACTCTGAGACCAAAAAGCCGTTACCAATAGAACAGCAGGTGATGAACCTGCCTGTAAATTTCCGAAGTCATAAAACTATTGTTGAATTCAATAATGCCTTTTTCAAACACATTTCAGACTTTGCCTTAAGTGATACTCAACATCGCGACATTTATCAAAACGCAAGACAAGAGGTATTCATCCCAAAAGAAGGTTATGTAGAGCTCACTTTTTTGGAAAACGATGGTGAAGATTTGGTCAACTTAAATTGTTTGAAGGTCTTAGAAACCATTCAAAGCAATCTGTCAACGGGTTATGAACTTAAAGATATTTGTGTGATCGTGCGTAAAAAGAAAGAGGGAGTTGCCATTGCCGAATATTTAAGAGATCAAGGTATTCCCGTGCTTTCATCGGAGACCTTATTGCTAAAAAATGCACCCGAAGTTCAATTTATTAATAACATTATTGCGTTCTATCTTCATCCCTATAACCGAGAACTAAAGATTGACATACTCAATTATTTGGCAGATATTAAACTAGAACTTGAAGAAAAATACAGCTTTTTTAACGCGTATATTGAATTAGAGCCTGATAGCTTTTTTACGCGTTTAGAATCTTTCGGTTTCGACTTTGACATCAACGAGTTTATTGTGCTACCCATGTATGAAGCTGTTGAAAGTATCATAAGAGGTTTTTACTTATATGGCACTCAAAATGCATATCTACAAAGTTACTTAGATGAACTATTTGATTATTCTCAAAAATATAATGCCAGTTTGTCTGGGTTTCTGGAACACTGGGATCAGAAAAAAGACAGCTTAAGTCTATCAACACCATTAAACGCTAATGCGGTGCAGATCATGACCATCCATAAATCGAAAGGTCTGGAGTTCCCGGTAGTCATATTCCCTTTCGCTAATCAAAATATCTATGCTGATATTCAACCCAGAACCTGGTTTGATGTAGATGCTTTAGATTTTGAAGGGTTTTCGCATCTGTATTTGAACATGAATAAAGATATTGCAGATATTAATGCGCAAGGTGAAAGACTATATGCTGAGTATCAATCACAATTGGAACTAGACAGTATTAACCTCCTCTACGTAGTGTTGACCAGGGCTGTTTGTCAGCTGTATATTATTTCAGAATATGATATAAACACAAAGTCAAAAACAGAAAATCTCAAATTATTTTCGGGGTTGTTTATTAATTACTTGAAGGCCATTGAAAAGTGGGAAGACGATAAAAAAGTCTATAGTTTTGGAAATCCAAAATCGCAAAACGAAGTGGTTCCGGCCGACAAACTAACCATCCTACAACAACGCTACGTTACCGAACAAAAAGAAAAACATCAACTTCATATTATAACGAGATCAGGAGCACTTTGGAATACCTATCAGGCAGAAGCAATCGCCTACGGAAACCTTGTCCACCAAATTATGGCAGGTATTAAAACCGAGCAGGATATTGAATTCACTTTGAATCAATTTTTAGATACAGGAACTATCAGTAATCATCAGCATTCCATACTGAACAACACAATTTTAGAGATTGTAAACCACCAACAAATACATTGTTATTTTAACGACGATTGGACCGTGTATAATGAAAAAGACCTGATCACAAAAAACGGACAAATTCTTCGTCCGGATCGTCTGGTGATCAATTCCAAAAATGAGGCTGTGATCATTGATTACAAAACGGGTTTAACCGATTCAACACATCAGGAACAGTTGTACGATTATCAATATGTTCTTGAAGATATGGGCTTTACCATTATTAACAAAGTTCTTGTGTATATCAATGACGATATTGTAATAAAAGAGTTTTAAATTTGCATAAAAATTAGCATAACATGTACGGATCAATTAAAGAACATTTACAGAAAGAAATACAATCCATAAAAAATGATGGCCTTTACAAAGAAGAACGCATCATTACGTCAGCTCAGGGCGCAGAAATCACATTAAGCACAGGACAAACTGTTCTTAATTTTTGTGCCAATAATTACTTAGGCCTCTCTGCACATCCTGAAGTCATTCAGGCCGCTAAAGACACCATGGACACTCACGGTTTTGGTATGTCTTCGGTGCGATTTATCTGCGGAACTCAGGACATTCACAAAGCGCTGGAACAAAAGATAGCTGATTTTTACGGTACTGAAGATACGATTCTATATGCTGCAGCATTTGATGCGAACGGAGGTGTTTTTGAACCTTTATTAGGCAAGGAAGATGCGATCATTTCAGACTCGTTAAATCATGCATCCATCATAGATGGTGTACGTTTATGTAAAGCCGCTCGATATCGATATGCTAATAATGACATGGCAGATTTAGAACGCCAGTTAATTGCCGCCAATGAAAATGGAGCTCGCCATAAGATCATTGTTACCGATGGTGTGTTCTCAATGGATGGATTAGTGGCGCCATTAGACGAGATCTGTGATCTTGCCGATAAGTACGATGCCCTGGTAATGATCGATGAATGTCATGCTACAGGGTTTATTGGAGAAACCGGTCGAGGTACGCTGGAAGAAAAAGGCTTGATGGGTCGTATTGACATTATTACTGGTACCCTAGGAAAGGCCATGGGTGGTGCAATGGGAGGATATACAACAGCAAAAAAAGAGATCATTGACATCTTGCGTCAGCGGTCGAGACCATACCTCTTTTCAAACTCATTAGCACCTGCCATTGTTGGTGCTTCGATCAAGGTATTTGATATGTTGTCTAACGACACAAGTTTAAGAGATCAACTCGAAGAAAACACCGCTTATTTTAAAAAGGGAATGAAGGATGCTGGCTTCGATATTATTGATGGTGATTCGGCAATTGTACCTGTAATGTTGTACGATGCTAAATTATCTCAAACCATGGCAAAAATGCTTTTAGACGAAGGCATCTACGTGATAGGCTTCTTTTTCCCAGTGGTACCGCGGGAAAAGGCGAGAATTAGAGTCCAATTATCGGCTGCTCACACACGTGAACATTTAGACAAAGCAATAGACGCTTTTACTAGGGTTGGCAAAACCCTTGAAATTATTTAAAATAAGTCCAAACTCCTTATTTATAGTAGCGAATATCAATATTTTTATATATTTGTCTTTGTTAATAAACTTTAACAACTTACATTTGCTTTAATTAACACTTAAAATTAAAATTATTTAGAATATGAAAAATCTTAGCAGATTACTATTTGTTGTAGTACTTCTTATGAGTTTCAGTACTACACATGCTCAAGACAAAAACAATCCATGGGCATTTACAATTGGTGCTAACGCAGTCGACCCATATCCTGTAGGTGAAGATACGCCTCAAGGGGACTATTTTGATGAGTATTTCAACGTCACAGATCATTGGAATATCTTCCCTTCACTATCAACACTTTCTGTTTCTAGATATCTTAGTGATGGATTTACTTTTACTGCTACAGGTTCATTAAATAGAATTGACAAGTTTGGTACTAATTTAAATCCTGATGGTTCTGAAGCAGGAACTAACAATGTGGATGACATGACTTACTTTGCTATTGATGGTAGAGTATCTTACAGCTTTATGAATATAATAAACTCTAAATCTATCGACCCATATCTTGGAGTTGGTGGTGGTTACACATGGTTGGATAATATTGGTGCTGGTACTTTAAATGGTTCATTGGGCTTCCGCTATTGGTTTTCTGAAAAAGTTGGTATAGACATAAACTCTACATATAAGCATGCGTTTGAAGATTATTTGCCTAAACATTTTCAACACTCAGTTGGTTTAGTGCTTAAGTTTGGTGGTACTGACACTGATGGTGATGGTATCTACGACCAAGACGATGCTTGTCCAGAAGAAGCTGGATTAGAGATTTTCAACGGTTGTCCTGACTCTGATAATGATGGTATTCAAGATTCTAAAGACGACTGTCCAAATACTGCTGGATTAGCTGAATTTAATGGTTGTCCTGATTCTGATGGTGATGGTGTAATGGATAAAGACGATAAATGTCCTTCTGTTGCTGGTTTAAAATCTTTAATGGGTTGTCCAGATGCTGATGGTGATGGTGTTGCCGATGGTGATGATAACTGCCCTAACGAAGCAGGTCCTGCGGCTAATAATGGTTGTCCTTGGCCAGATACTGATGGTGATGGCATCTTAGATAAAGATGATAAGTGTCCTAATGAAGCTGGTGTAGCTGCAAACAATGGTTGTCCAGAAGTGAAGCCTACTGAAGAGGTAATGGAAACGTTAAATAGCTACTCAAGATCTATATTGTTTGATACTGGAAAAGCTTCTTTCCAAAAAGAAACTGACCAAGTATTACAGGCAATGGTTGCTATCTTTAAGCAATATCCACAAGCAGATTTCGCAATCGAAGGACACACTGACAGTGTTGGTTCTAAGAAAACAAATCAAGCTTTATCTGAAAGAAGAGCTAAT
The DNA here is from genome assembly GCA_030149175.1 of Winogradskyella sp. Classification (GTDB taxonomy): domain Bacteria; phylum Bacteroidota; class Bacteroidia; order Flavobacteriales; family Flavobacteriaceae; genus Winogradskyella. The sequence continues at coordinate 5,211 of JASBSA010000136.1, forward strand.
GCAGTTAGAGATTACTTAATTGCTAATGGAATTAGCGCTGCTAGATTAACTGCTTCTGGTTATGGTGAAGATAACCCAATAGCTAGTAACAGCACTAGAGCTGGTAGAGCAGAAAACAGACGTGTAGAAGTTAAGTTGAAAAACTAATAAATACACTCTAAAATAATATTTACAAAACGCTCCGAATTACGGAGCGTTTTTTATTTTTATATAATGAGTGGTTTTATTAAATCTGTACTATTAGATCTCCAAAAGAAAGGCAAAAAATTAGATAAACTATATTTTATTCTCCCCAGTAAACGAGCTGGCGTTTTCCTAAAACATCATCTTTCTAAAATAATAGACAAACCAATTTTTGCTCCGCATATTCTAAGTATTGAAGAGTTTGTAGAAGAAATGTCTGGTTTAAAAAGTCTATCAAATTACGATGCTTTATGCAGTTTATACACCGCATATCTCGAAGTTACTCCAAGAAGAAATCAAGAACCATTTGAGGCTTTTTCTAGTTGGGCTCATATACTAATACAAGACTTTAATGAAATAGACAGGTATCTTGGTAATCAAACTGCTATTTTTGATTATCTCCAAGCTATTAAAGAAATAGATCATTGGTCTTTAGAAACTGAGCAAACCAGCTTGGTTAAGTCGTATTTGAAATTTTGGAGACACTTAAAAATCTATTACAACGTTTTTACAGATAACCTCCTAAGCCACAAACAGGGATATCAAGGTTTAATCTACAGGGAAGCCGTTGAAAATCTTGAATCATATATAGAAAATAATACGGGAAAAGATCATGTTTTTTTAGGTTTTAATGCTTTAAACACATGCGAATCTCTTATAATACAGGGATTACTTCAAAGTGAATTAGCTCATGTATATTGGGATATCGATACGGTTTTTTTACAAGATAAAATCCATGATGCAGGCCTTTTTATTAGACAGCATACCGAAAAATGGAATTACCTTAAAACAAACCCCTTCAATTGGGCTACATCAAATTATAGCGAAAAAAAGAATATTAAAGTTATTGGTGTTCCAAAGTTGGTTGGCCAGGCAAAATATATCGGTCAAATTTTGGAAAGTATCCATTCAGAAAATAGTGATTTACGAAATACAGCTGTTGTTCTAGGCGAAGAGAATTTATTAATCCCTGTTCTTAACTCCATCCCTGAACAAATCAATAAAGTAAATGTCACCATGGGATTACCTTTAAAGTTTGTTCCTTTGGCGTCTCTCTTTGAGCAACTATTCTCTATTCATAAGAAAAACACTACTTCATATTATTTTAGAGATATAATTGACCTTATTTTTCATCCTTCTATTAACGGTCTGTTTGAAACTGAACAAGATAATCAACTAAATCATATTTCAAATTACATTCAAAAGAACAACTTGGTTCACCTCACTCTTCACGATCTTAAAAAAATTGCTCATAATAATGTACACCATATCTTAGACATCCTACTCAGTCCTTGGGAAAACAGTTCTAAAGTCGCATTAGATTATTGCTCAGATCTAATACAATTAATGAAATCAAATTTTAGCTCTACTAGTTTAGAACTAGAATATTTATACCGTTTTCACACACTGTTTAACCAATTATCTGAATTAAATAACACATACCAACACTTAAACTCTATTGAAAGTTTATTTAAAGTATATAAAGATGTATTACAAAATGAAACCTTAGATTTTAAAGGCGAGCCTCTTGAAGGTCTACAAATTATGGGAATGCTAGAATCTCGTGTTTTAGATTTTGAAACGGTTATTATAAGTTCTGTTAACGAAGGTATTTTGCCTTCTGGTAAAACAAATAATTCATTCATTCCTTTTGATGTTAAGCTACAAAACCAGCTGCCAACATATAAAGAAAAAGATGCCGTTTATACTTATCACTTTTATAGGTTGTTACAGCGTGCGAAAAATGTTTATATCCTTTATAATACCGAAATTGACACTCTTAAGGGTGGGGAAAAAAGCAGGTTTATAACCCAAATGGAAGTAGAGGGTATTCATAAGATAGACCATATTATCGCTTCTCCTAATGTGCCTATTGTAGATAAAAAATTAAAACAGATTGCTAAAACTGACGGTGTCCTTTCTAAACTAAAAGAACTTTCCTGTAAAGGATTTTCGCCTTCGTCTTTAACAAACTATATCAGAAATCCTTTAGATTTCTACTACGAAAAAATATTAGGGATTAAAGAATTTGAAGATGTAGAAGAAAATATCGCAGCTAACACATTAGGCTCTGTAATACACAACACACTAGAAGACTTTTATAAACCTCTAGAAGGAAAGTTCCTTACCATAGATGACCTAAACAGCTTCAAACTACAAATAAAACAGCAAGTAACTCATCACTTTAAAGATTTATATAAAGATGGTGATTTTACTTCTGGGAAAAACCTCATTATTTTTGAAATTGCTCAACGCTACATCTTAAACTTCATTAATTCTGAAATAGATATACTCAAGTCAGGAAAAAAATTAAAGATACTAGCCATTGAATCAGATGAAAAAATTGAACTAGATATTGATAGATTACCTTTTAAGGTTGCTTTAAAAGGAAAAGTTGATCGCGTTGATGAATTGGACGGTACAATACGTGTTATAGACTACAAGTCTGGTAAGGTTGAGCAGAATAAAGTAGAAATCGTTAATTGGGAAGACCTCACAACGGATTATGATAAATATAGCAAGTCATTTCAGATTCTATCTTATGCTTACATGATGCACCAAAATAAAAAAATAGAATTACCTGTTGAGGCTGGAATCATCTCATTTAAAAATTTAAATGAGGGCTTCCTGAAATTTGGTGTGAAAGAATCTACACGAAGTAAAAAGAAAAATCAACTCATCACTGAAGAAACATTAAACAACTTTGAAGTTGAGCTTAAAAAACTCATCTTAGAAATATGCAATCCTAATATAGATTTTATTGAAAAAGAATTAGACTAATGCAAATAGAAAAAAATAAAATATTAGAAAGAGCACATAAAAAGCCAATACTAATCGATACATTTTATTCTGAACAATTTTCTAATCAGCCCATAATTATTTTTTGCCATGGCTATAAAGGGTTTAAAGATTGGGGAGCCTGGGATCTTATGGCAAAAGCTATTGCAGAGTCAGGAATTTGTTTTATAAAATTCAACTTTTCCCATAATGGTGGTACTATGGAAAATCCAATTGATTTTCCGGATTTAGAGGCTTTTGGAAACAACAATTACTCAAAAGAGCTGGACGATCTTAATTATGTTATAGATTGGGCAATTGCCAAATTTAAAGACCATCTATTTGTAGATGTAAGTAATTTAATTCTGCTTGGTCACAGTCGTGGTGGTGGCATCTCTATTTTAAAAACTTCTGAAGACAAAAGAGTTAAAAAACTAATAACCTTAGCCAGTGTTTGCGACTTTGCAAAACGTACAGCTACAATCGGAGATTTGGAACAATGGAAAAAAGACGGTGTAAAATACGTGATTAATGGTAGAACTAAACAACAAATGCCACATTACTATCAGTTTTATGAAGACTTTATAGCTAACAAAAGTCGGCTTCATATAGAGTCTGCCGAAAAACGATTACAAATACCTCATCTGATTATTCATGGCGATGAAGACACCTCCGTACATATAGATGAAGCATATGCCTTGCACCATTGGAATCCAAAAGGTCATCTCCAAATCATAGAAGGCGCAGATCACGTATTTAATACTAGGCATCCTTGGACAAGCGAAGTTGTAACAAAAGAACTCTCTAAGGTAATATCACAGATTATTAATTTTGTTCATTAATATCTGCTTAAGCCATGAAATCTTCAAGTATCTTCTGTGGCTTTTCCTTAAGGTCTGTTTTATATTTAGTAGCAGATACAGAGTTAACTTTCCAATTCAACCCTTTATTATATTGAGAAATCCTATTTCCTTCTTCTGGGTTCATAACAAATAAGTAAATCCACCCATTATCCAATAAATTTTTAATATTGGAGTTTTTTAAGATAATAGTACTAACACGGTCTAGTGGTGCATGTACAAATACAGACAATCTTAAAGGTTGATGGTATAATTCATTATCAGTAATTTTGAGAGACTGTAAGGGAAGTCCCATTTTAAGGTCACCTCCATTTCCTTGCACCACACCAAAATTTCCTGTAACGTTTTGTGTGATTTTAGATCCGCTACCAAAGGTATCATTGTCAACAGTAGAAAAATAGTAATGGTTATTAATCCATTGTGTTACAACCATTGGCCCTTGCATTATAGCCTCAAGAGCACTACCTGTTGTATCTTTGGCCCAATCGTAAGAATGAAGAAAACTTCTACAATCCAAGTTTTTATTTTTTGTTAAGTCTCTAGATCCAATGATAAAGGCAGCATTCTTCGCTAAGCCCCATTCAGGTCTGGTTTCAGACCAATCCGACGTCTTTTTCCTTGCCAAAGAAACTCCATTCTCAACACCAAGTCGATCTTGAGTTGCCGAATGTTGAGCTCGCTCCAAATCGGCCTTTAAGATTTTTAGAACCATCTTATGCGTTTCTGGTACTTGGGAATCAAACAAAACTATTTCATCTGTAGTGGTGTTGTGCTCAGCACCTATAAAAATCGTATCATCTGGAATAGAAATACCATGATCTTCTAAAAGTCTTTGTCTTACAAGTTTCTCGTTGGCCATTTTAGCCAACATTCGCGCATTATGCCTTCCAGGACTTGCCGCACATGCCCCACAATCTAAGCTAGAATTAAAAGGATTGTTAGCCGAATGGCCTCCATGACCAGTGAATACTACGATCTTTGCGAAATTTCTCCAGCCCATCAAATCAAAACCTGACTTTACAATAGCAACTTTTTCTTCAATAGATATGTCTTGAGCATCTTTAGCACATGGACTTATATGAGTTTCTGATAGTTCCTCGTGGTTTAATTTATTTGTTTTTTTTAAATCATAAATCTTACCTGGAAAAAATGTTCGTGCTACCATCGACAACCCATAGAAAAACCCGGAGCCTTCTACATACCCAAATGTTGAGGGCAACATATTCTTCATACGTTTCCTAAAGTATTTAGTAAACCTAAAATGCTCAGACCTCTTTAGATTAGATTCAAACTTATCTAATTTTCCGTTTTGGGGCTTATCCTCCACTATATATGAAGAATTTAAAATGGGGGGACATGACTTTCGTTGTACACCATCGTAAACGTTTGTATAATCCATTGCTATACCAAAAAAGCCTGCATAACCGTAAGTTTCATAGTTCCCTTTAGATTCGATATGTCTTCTTATAAGTTCACTTCTGGTGTCTATACAAAACACCATTTGTGCATCTGGTACACTATTGCTATTATCACCAGCTACTTCCTTATTTTGGATTACATCAACTAAATTATTTTGAAAGTTCTTCTCCCAAGCACTCAAAAACACTTGTTGTAGTTTGATAAGTTCTAAAGTGTTACTATCAGATTGTGTGCTTTTTGGATAGATATCAATATTTAGGTGATTTGCAATCCACAATCGAACGGCTAAGTAATCTTGAAGATCAATTGGATATGCTTTTTGCCAAGGTGAATCATAAGCGTTTCTATGATTGATATAGCCTGTCCAACCTGGTAATGCGGCTAAATGATGCCTAAATATTGGTTCATAATAATCTTTAGATATGCCATCGAGTACACTTTCTATGGCCTTAAGGCTCGTGGCTGGGATTTCTGTAGTGTTTTTAATATTTAAATCACTATCATATTTGGCTAAATTTCTCCAAGCAGTAAAAAATCCTTTTTCCTTGTATGGCATTTGCCATTCTGCCAAACCTTCATCCATAAAAGATGAAAGCCACTTAGACATTATCACATCTAAAACAGAGTATGTTTTTGCTTTGTCATTTTTTGAGAGCATGTCTACACGCTGCAGATAATATTCTATAGTGTCACCGAATCCATTCTCCTTTAATAATTGATCTGCATAATTTTTATCTATATCACCGTTTTTGAATGCCTGACTAAAAACTGATGCATCTGGAAATACCTTTACTCCTAAATCTCTCTTTGCATGTAAAACAGCATCAGTGAATGGCAATTCTTCATAACCTGATAATGGGTTAGAGGTAACAAATGAGTACAATGGCCATGTATTACCAATGACTTTTGAAGCGCTTTCTATACTATGTTGAATTTGAGTTGCCATATTTATTTAGATTTAGAAAAGGTTAATACCGATTTTTTTAAAGGCTGTGAGACGTTTAATAACTTTACATAAAGCCATGGTGCTTGTCTATAAATTCCAAGTTTCATAATAAAGAATCCTATAAGGAAAACTATACCAAATGTCATTTCAAGAACTGTGACTGGTATAGGTACAACAGCCATTGGTGTATCTTTAATTACCGTAGTTACACCATTATACATTAAAGCATAAACAACAATACCCGCAACAAACAAAACAGGTGGCCAAACGGCTTTTTGAAGCAACGATAAACTTTTTTCCTTAACAATATTATACGTTATCTGACCAACCGTTATAGCTACAATTAAGGTTAGGAATATACTACTGTCCAGGGAAGATCCTTTGCCTGTTAAAGCCATAAATAAATAGGCTCCTAATGCACCAAAACCAAGAACGACTAGAGCTTGAAGTGGTTTTATTTTTATGTTTAAATTCTGTTGTGGAATATTTTGTTTCACACCCTCACCAACCGATAAGAACAAGTAGGCCTTGTAAAACCCATGAAGTATTAAGTGAACTATGGCTGCATTAAAAAAACCCAAACCGCATTGCATAATCATAAAGCCCATTTGTGCAATTGTAGAACATGCCAATTTTTGTTTTGCATTTACTTGAAGAAGTTTTGTGAACTGCGCCAATATTGCGGTTAAGCCTCCAATTATGAACAAAATATCAAACGTGTTGGAAACGTAAATCAAAGTCGCAAATAAGGTTAGTAAAATACCTGACCCATTTACAAAGCCCGCATGCATTAATGCCGATGCAGGTGTTGGTGAAGTCATTGCAGACAATAGCCATCGGTGAAAAGGATAAATAGCCGATTGAATCATTGCCGCCACAATTACAAACAAACTAGATAAAAGAATAATATGGCTCGGTAAACGATCCCATGAAGATATAATACCATCAATAGTATAATTATCTATACTAATAGCAGGAATCAAGACTCCTACCGCAAGAGCTAGTGTTCCCAAAAGGAAGAATTTCTGAGCATAAACTGATGCGTGTTTAGCTTCCTTCCACCTCTTGTCAACCCCTATAAGTTGCGCCATAAAAAATCCCATCAACAACCAAGAGCTTATTAATAGTATAATATGATTGGATGCAACAAAACACATTACGGCGAACATAAAGGCCAAACTTAAGGTTACAAACCTATTTCTGTATTTAAACCCTTTTGTATAATTAGCGGCATATGTTGTAATAATAGCGCTGAAAAACGTTACAACCGTCCATATTAAAAAGGTAAAACCACTAGTTCTAAATAATTCACCAACACTGTAATTTAAGTTATCAATAGATGTAAAAATGAGTAGGCCGGAATTAGCTACAAAAAGCAACCATAAAAATAATGAGACTGCTTTTGAATAATCCAAAACAGACTGTTTTCTATTTTTGATTTGGATATTTCTAGAATCCTTTAAACCTATTGTTTCTGTTGGAGACATCTTATTGGTGTTTTTTTGACACCGCAAAGATTAAACTTTTAATTCATAAGTTTTTATATATATGTTTTATGGTACGCATAATTAAGATTTATGCGTTTAAAAAAGTTAATGAAACTTTCGGCAATTACGCCACAATATTAAGCTCTGACCTATACTCTGCACATTTCATTATCTTCTGAAATAGTTCATCTCGTTTTACTGGTTTAGTCATATAATCATTCATTCCCAGATTTAAAACACGTTGTTTGGTTTCTTGCATAGCATCAGCTGTAACCGCAATTATTGGTATATTGCCAACCGTCCTACCTAAATCACCGCTTCTGATACGCTCAGTAGCTTCATAACCGTCCATTTCAGGCATTTGTAAATCCATTAATATCAAATCATAAACCCCTTGTTTTAGAGCATCAATAGCCTCTTTACCATTATCCACAACAGAAAATGTAATATTCTCGAAACTATTCAACACCTTTCGCATTACCATTTGATTGATCTTATTATCTTCTACAACTAATATATGGGTGGGATTGCTTAATTCTTTTTTATTGGTAAGCTCAATACTAGGTTCCAAGACATTTTTTAGTGGTATTTCTATAAATACCTCTGTTCCTTTATTAAGTTCACTTTGAATCTCTATGGTGCCCTTAAATAGATCTACTAAATGCTTTGCAATGTTTAATCCCAAACCTATTCCGCCAAACTGACGTTTATGGTTTTTTCGCATTTGATTAAAACTATCAAAAACCGTTGCCATACTTTCTTTATCCATTCCAACACCTGTGTCAGATATTTGAAATATGAATTTGCTAAAATTATTAGGCTGTGTTATGCACCTAAGCTTAAAGACAACAGTACCCGAATTTGTAAACTTAATGGCATTACTTAAAACATTATTTATAATCTGTAGCAATCTATCTGCGTCTCCTTCAACTTTGGTTACAATTTCAGAATCCATCTCAAATCGATAATTCAAGCCTTTCTTCATTGCCTCTGCTTTCCAATTCTCACTAATTTGGTTTAGCAATAATGAAGGATTAAAAACTTCTTCTTTTAAGACAAGCTCCTTCTTTTCCATTTTTTCAAAATCTAAAATATCGTTAACGTTACTCAATAAACTAATAGAAGCATTGCGGACAACTTGATATTTTTTGCGATCGTCTTTAGAATTGCTATTATTTGCCAATTCCGTTTCTACAATACCCATTATAGCATTAATTGGTGTTCGTAACTCATGGCTTATGTTAGACATAAAATAGGTTTTGAGTTCACTGATTTCTTCGGATTTTTTTAATGCTAATTCTTGTGATCTTTCTTTTTGCTCTCTTAATTTTCTTAATAAATTAGTCATGGAGAGTGAAAGAAATATAACCTCGAAACCTGTACCAAACTTAGAGCTGTTTAGTGTGTAAAAATTTGTAGAAAGCATACCTAGGTTATTCATCACAAAACCTAACAACCCAACGACCAAAAAGAAAATTCCTATTGAAAAATATGGGTCTACCGAAATTTTATTAAACCTCACTGAAAGAATAGAAATAAGTATCAATATAAGACTTAATAACCCGTTTAGATTGCTAATAGGATATGCTAACTCTAATGTCTTCGCACTAATGAAAATCATAGCAAATACCATGAAGAGAGCTATATAAATTCCTTTGTATACTTTCTTTAATTTGGGTAAAAAAGTTCCAATATTCAAAAAATACTCACAATACTTTAATAAAAAAAAGTTTGAAAAAAGTGCAGATATTAAAACCATTCTACTATTGATATATCCTCCATTAGGGAAAATATATTGATACACAAAACCATCTAAAGCTGCTTGCATTAAAACAATAGAAAATACGTATAGCCCATAGTAGAGAAATGCTTTGTTTTTTAGACTTTTATAAAAGAAAAGATAAATTAATCCAGCAAGCAGCAAAACACCATAAAACAAGCCTAAGAACAATTGCTGCTTATAATTAGATAAAATAAACTCTGATTGACTATATAGGTTCAGTGGCAAATTAATGGTCTCACCATCACTTTTAAGCTCTATATAAAATTGTGTTGTGCTCTTGGGCTCTAATTCTACATTAAAAATAGTTTGCCTATGCTCTACATCTCTATCCTTAAAAGGTATCTGGTCTCCGCTTCTCTGAATCTTTATAACATTTGCAACGCTATATAGATTTACAACGTCGGTAATTGGTCTAGCAGTACTTAAGTAATAGGTTTTAGCGATGTTTGAACTATTTTTTAGCTTAAACCTAAGCCAATATCTATCTGAAGTAAACCCAAGATCATGGTTTTCAGAATTTAAGTCTTTAAATTCTAGATTTTCTGCTTTTAGGATATCATCTAAGGAAAAATCTTGATTATCTGTTTTAGTATATTCGGCATACTCAAAAAGTTTACCAGAAGATACTTCAGGATCAAAAGCTGGTTTTTGGCCATGAGAAAAGAATGCCAATATGTAGGCTAACAGGAATATTCGTTTCATGTTTGGGGCATTAAACTACTGCTAACATACGAAAAAATAAATAAAAGAGGCTCTTTTTCAGTATATTGCAAAAAAATAGCGTACATAAATGCACGCTAAATGTGGAGCATATCGGAGTCGAACCGATGACCTCTACGCTGCCAGCGTAGCGCTCTAGCCAGCTGAGCTAATGCCCCATTTTTTTCAAAAATAGTCATTATTTTAATGACTTTTTGAAACCCGATATAGATTTATAAAGAATATAAGAAAATAGCATAATTTCTATTAACCCTATTGCTATAAATAATGGATTATAGCTCATATTGTTGCTTATCATGAAATATCCCAAAATAGTCCTCCACAAATAAATAATACCGAAATAACAATTCCTGTTAAGTGCTGAAGACTGTTTTTTGACAAGCTCATTAGGCAACTATTTTAACCCACTTAAAACTAAAACAGGAATGGTTGAACTGTGGAAATCCTTTTTCAAAATCACATCATCTTCCCATAGTTTCGAAAAAAACCCGCGCTTACGTCTTACTACACACAATACATCAGGACTATGATTCTTATAATGCTCCAGTACAGCTTGAAATGTCGTAGGGCTTTCGGCAACAGTAGTGTTAGTGACCATTGCTTTAAGCTCATCACCAACTTCAAAATCTTCAGGATTATGATAAGGTGTTCTTACTAAAAGTAAATTAAGGACTGCTTTAAATTGATCTTTAATACCATGTATTGGTTGTAGCACGCCCTCTCGTTTTATTACGGCCGATTTTACTGCCAACAACATCTTTACTATAGGTTTGTATACATAGCCCTCTGGAACAATTAAAGCTGGTATTTGTGTACGCTTTATAATTTTACCAGACGTTTTACCCAAATAGACCTCATCTTTTATAGAGTTTGTTCTTGGTTCTAAAATGATTAAATCTACATCTAAGGCATGACAAACTTTTTCAATAGTATCTATTAATTTGCCTTTAAAGGTTTTGGTAACAACCTCAACCCCTTTAGTGTCAATAGAAGCAACATGTGATTCTAAAAAAGCTTTAGACTCTCGCTCCAAAATATGATCTACCTTTATCATGGTTCCTGCTTTGGTGTAAACATTATATATTTGAACCACATATAACTTAGCCCCAAAGGCTTTGGCAAAATCAACAGCGTATTGTAAATGTGATTTTGCATTTTTTGAAGACCCAACAGGAACTAAAATCGTTTTCATAGTCATAAATATTTAAGGCAAAAGTACAATTTAAAAATGATTAGAAAAGGTAAGACTGAAGATATAAAAGCTATAATGGATTTAACAAAAGCTTGTGCAAAAGCCATGATAGCCAATGGTATATATCAATGGAACGAACATTACCCTAACCCTTCTGCTTTTATAAAAGATGTTGAACGTAATGAGCTATATGTCTTAGAAATAAACTCTGAAATAAAAGGCTCTATAGTTATTTCAACGTTTATGGACAAAGAATATGTACCTGTAAATTGGTTGACTAAAAACGAAAAAAATATATACATCCATCGCTTAGCCGTTCATCCAAAATCACAAGGTAAAGGCTATGCACAACAACTTATGGGCTTTGCTGAAGATTATGCTATAGAAAACAGCTATAGTTCAATAAGATTAGATACCTTCTCACAGAACAAAAGAAACCAAAAGTTTTACGAACTTCGCGGTTACAAAAGATTGGGTGATATTTATTTTTCCAAACAAAGTAAATATCCCTTTCACTGTTATGAGTTAGTCCTTTGAGTGCAACAAAAATTTCTTTAAAACACATTAACAAACTCGCCATACCAGCATTAATTTCTGGTATATCTGAGCCTATTTTATCGTTAACTGATGCGGCAGTCATTGGAAATATGGATCTAAACGCTACAGAATCCTTAGCTGCCGTAGGTATCGTTACCACGTTCCTATCAATGCTTATTTGGGTGCTTGGGCAAACACGTAGCGCCATTTCATCCATAGTCTCTCAGTACTTAGGTGCAGATCAATTAAATAAAGTAAAAAATCTTCCTGCACAAGCTATGTTTATCATTACGTCGCTTAGTCTTTTAATTATTGCAGTAACATACCCATTGGCGGTTCAGATTTTTAAACTATACAATGCTTCTGATTTAATATTATCTTATAGTGTAGATTATTATCATATCAGGGTTTTCGGTTTCCCTTTTACGCTCTTTACCATTGCTGTATTCGGCACGTTTAGAGGGTTGCAAAACACCTATCACCCTATGCTCATAGCCATAACAGGCGCTATGACTAATATTGTGTTAGATATAATACTGGTTTATGGCGTGGAAGGATTTTTACCGGCAATGCACATTAAAGGGGCTGCATATGCCAGTGTTTTTGCCCAGATTATAATGGCGCTTCTATCGGTTTATTATATTCTTAAGAAGACAGACATTCCTCTACTCGTTAAATTTCCTTTTAATAAAGAAATCAACCGATTTATATTAATGATTTTCAACTTGTTCATTAGAACCATTGCACTTAATGTAGCATTGTATTTTGGTACTAGCTACGCTACAAAATATGGCACAACATACATTGCTGCCTACACTATTGCGATTAATCTTTGGTTTTTAGGTGCTTTTCTAATTGATGGCTATGCCAGTGCCGGCAATATTTTATCAGGAAAACTTTTTGGGGCTAAAGATTATAAAACACTCATTGAGCTTAGTAATAAGCTCATAAAATATGGTGTAGTGGTCGGAGTAATTATTGCCCTTGTTGGTGCGCTTTTTTATTATCCAATTGGAAACATATTTACGGATGATAAAGCTGTTTTAGATGAATTCTATAAGATATTTTGGATAATTCTTGCCATGCAGCCCTTGTGTGCGCTTGCCTTTATTTTCGATGGTGTATTTAAAGGCTTAGGCAAGATGCAGTATTTAAGAAATGTGCTTTTATTTTCAACTCTTTTGGTGTTTATTCCTGTAATATTCACAACTGATTATTTAGATTATAAATTACACGGCGTTTTTATTGCCTTTACCTTATGGATTATTGCCAGAGGCCTTCCTTTAATAATAAAATTTAGAAAAACATTTAAAACACTAATTCAAAACTCTTAAATTTGAATTCCAAACGGAATTATGCATGAACTTATTAATTTTCATTCTACAGGAAGTCAGTATTGAAGAAAAACTAAAAAACGCACCAGATGACAGCTACAGTATTGGTGTGTTTATTGGCTCAATGATTCCTTTTGTGGTTTTAGTAATTCTTGCGTACGTAATTTATAGGTATAACAAAAAAAGAACTAAAGACGAGTAATATGGGTAGTAGACTGTTTTTAATTTTAGCAATCGTACTTATTATCATCTATTTTTATAATAGAAACAAAAGACGTTAATCTATCTTGTTTTTAGCCAGCCAGTTATGCTCAACCTTGGAGTGTTAACAGGTTTTACTTCATGCTCTAGTATTTGACTTTCAAAAATGACAACTTTACCAGGAAAAGGGTATACAACTTCTTCTCCTTTTTCTAAATACAGCACCAATTCTCCGCCATTTTCAGGTTGCCAGTTTTCTTCATTTAAATAGCAAACAAAAGAGAGTTTTCTTCTATCATCATTCTGAAATGTGTCTAAATGCCGTTTATAAAATGTTCCCTCTGGATAAATAGCATAATGAAATTCCTTCTGGTTAATGCCCAAAAAGCAGGTTCTGTTTAAATAGTCCTTAAGGTCATTGATTTTTTTAAAAAACAACTGTTCAGAGGGGTTGATGTTGTTTTCGTCAATCCAAAGAATAATATCTCCGCGAATGGCTTTTTTTATAACCTCATTGGTCCTATTGCCAATTGCCGACTTTTTAAAAGTATCCTCCTCGTATTTGTGTAATAAAGACTCACGCAAAGCCACAACCTCTTCGTTTGTAAAAAAATTATCCACAATGCTATATTGCTTATTGGCAAGGTCTGCTATAATATTCTCGTACAGAGGGTTTTCTGTAAACGGAATAGATTCAAAAAGACTATTCACTTTAGTCTAAAAAAGAAGATTTGTTTTCATTTTTTAACTTCAAAAGATCAAAAAAGTGGGCAAATGTAATCTAAAATCGCGTTCGTTTTACATTTATAATATCTTTGCACTATTATTTTTCGCACCTATCCCTATAATGGATAAATGATTTGTTTTTAGTATATTAGATTTTAAAATTTTTATTTATGTCAAAAATAGCATGGTTATCAGGCGTTGGTAATTCAAAAAAACACCAAGAAATAATAGCAGACTTATTGTATGCTTTCATTAAAAAAGCTAAAACAGTAAAAAAGTATAGTAAATTCAAGGCTTTACCTGAAATAGTTTTAGATTCTAAAGTTCCTGACATAGTTGTTTATAATTTTTCTCGTAACACTTATACACCTGTTGCTATTTTTGAAATATGTTATTCTGTTAGCTTAAATGATGATTTAGCTAAATGTCAAAAATTGATGTCCAACGATTCAAATATCAAAGAGGCTTTTGTTATTGATATATCAAATGATACATTAGTGTTTAACAGACTATATAGACTGAAAAACGGAAATATATCTAAACCAAAAAAATCTTCGGAATTTGAAACAATGAATCTTGATTTATCTGACATTATCTAACTTTTCATACATCCAACTTTCATTGTCATAAGCCATTAAATGATTTACATCTAATTGGTAAGTAGAATATAATTTTTGGTTTAAATGTTGCCATCCGTTTATAGTGCTAAAATCCATAAACTCATCATTGTTTAGCTTAACCCTAACCACTTTCTCTTTTTCGTCAAAACCAACTATTTCAGCCTTGACAACATGTCCGTAATAACCTCCAACACCCCTAAGTATTGCGGTTTTATTTTTTAAAAAATCTTTGTTTTTCATTTGTACTTTTTATTTAATTATACGCTATCTCTTTAACTTTCTTACCATCCTTTGCTTTCCAGTACTCTAACTCTTTTTCTTGCTTTAGAGCGTTTTTGAGGTATTTTTCAAACTCGTTGCCACGGTAGTTTCTGTTATTAAACTTCCATTCGTACTCCACCAAGTAAAACGGTAGATATTTCTTACTAATGGATTTGTAGCTTCCCTTAATTCCGTTCTTAACATACGACCAAAAACCCTCAATAGTGTTAACGTGAACAATACCTTTACTAAACGATTTTGAGTGGTTTATTTCAAGCCTATCGATATAGCTTTCCAAGTCCTTGTAAGACCTAAAACCGTCCGTAATTAAGATTGAATTTTCTTGCTTTGCATAAGTCTTTAGCATGTGCAAAAGATTTCGCCTTGTAAGTTTCTCGATTAGCTTGGTTTTTACCATTCCTTTACGTTGCACCATGCCAGCAACCGAAACTTTATTAGTTCCTCTACCACGCTTTAAACTCGTTGTAGAAATATTGGCTTGGCTATCTTCAGATTTTTGGCGTTTTCTTGCCTTGCCTCCAAAATAGCTTTCATCCATTTCTATCATACCGCCCAACTTGGTATTGTTGATTAGCATACCTATTCTAATGCGCATAGCAACGTAATAGGACGTTTTATAACTACCACCTATATTACGTTGTATTTCCTTTGCCGAAATGCCCGATTTTGAGTTGAGCATCATGGCAATAACGATAAACCATTTCGGCAATGGTAGCCTTGTATCTTCAAAAATGGTATCTACCAACACCGAAAATGACCGTTTACAATTTTTGCAAGTATGGCGGTTTTTCTCGGCTTTTTGGCGTTTTGTCTTTGTTGAGCCACAATAACTGCACTTTACGGTTTTGCCCCAACGCAGTTTTTCTAGTAATTTCAAGCATTTCGCCTGTGTGTTGTATTTTTTTTGTACTTCTATTAGTGTCATTGCTTATCTATTGATTTTATTATACTTTTGAACAACATCTATTCCGTTATAGGGATAGGTGCGTTATTTTTTTTAAAATGAGTAAAATTCGAATTACAAAACAATTCTCTTTTGAAACCGGTCATGCACTTTATGGATACGACGGAAAGTGTAAAAATGTACACGGACACAGTTACAGATTAGATGTTACTGTTATCGGCACACCTATTTCTGACCATACCAATGTAAAATTTGGAATGGTCATAGATTTTGGCGATTTAAAAACCATTGTAAAAGATGAAATTGTTGATGTTTTTGACCACGCCACAGTATTTAACAAAAACACACCACATGTTGAGTTAGCCATTGAATTAGAAAGTAGAGGACACAATGTACTGCTTGTAGATTACCAGCCTACAAGCGAAATGATGGTTATTGATTTTGCTGAAAAAATAAAAAACCGTTTACCAAGTAATATAAAATTACATTCCTTAAAACTACAAGAGACAGCAACCAGCTTTGCAGAGTGGTTTGCTTCGGATAATGAGTAAAAATCATCACATAGAAATCCCAGAAGGCAAAAAAATATATTTTGCGTCAGACAACCATCTTGGTGCTCCAAACATGGAGGCTTCCCGTCCTAGAGAAAAGAAGTTTGTAGCTTGGTTAGATGAGGTAAAACAAGATGCTGCGGCAATTTTCTTATTGGGAGATTTGTTTGATTTTTGGTTTGAATACAAAGCCGTAATCCCAAAAGGTTTTTCCAGAACCTTGGGAAAATTAGCCGAAATCTCAGATGCTGGTGTTCCGGTCTATTATTTTGTGGGCAACCATGATTTATGGATGAACGGTTATTTTGAAGACGAGCTTGGTATTCCTGTTTTCCACAAACCTCAAGAATTTACATTTAAAATGGATGCTGAGCGTAGTCAAAGTACATTTTTTATTGGTCATGGTGATGGTTTAGGGCCTGGTGATAAAGGGTATAAACGGATGAAAAAAGTCTTTACCAGTCCATTTTTTCAGTGGTTGTTTAGATGGTTACATCCAGATATTGGTATTAGGATTGCACAATATTTCTCTGTAAAAAACAGATTGATTTCAGGTGACGACGATGCAAAATTTCTTGGTGAGGATAATGAATGGTTAGTTTCGTATTGCAAACGTAAACTCAAAGATAAACATCGCGACTATTTTATTTTTGGTCACAGACATTTGCCAATGAACATTCAGCTTAATGATACTTCAAAATACATTAATCTAGGGGATTGGATACAGTATTACACTTACGGAGTCTTTGATGGAGAAACTTTTGAATTGAAGGAATACTAATCTTTAATTTCACTGTAATGTTCCTCTACATCTTTTTGTAAATCGAGCTCACGAAGTGGTTTGTTTTTTAAACTCATAATGATTACGGTTAAAAGGGTTACCGAGCCACCTAGAACTACTGCCAATGGAGCTCCAAAGATTCTTGCGGCAATACCGCTTTCCACAGCTCCCAACTCGTTAGAAGAACCCACAAACATAGAGTTTACGGCACCTACTCTTCCGCGCATATGATCTGGTGTTTTAAGCTGAAGAATGGTTTGACGTACAACCATAGAAATACCATCAAACACACCGGAGCAAAAGAGTGCAATGACACTAAGCCATAGTAATTTTGAAGCCCCAAATACGATCATAAACACACCAAAGCCAAATACTGCGACCAAAAGTTTTTTGCCCGTATTCTTCGTAATCGGAATATACGTTGTGGCTACCATGGTTATAATACTTCCTGAAGATAAAGCGGCATTCAAAATCCCAAAACCTCGTGGGCCAGCATCTAAAACATCCTTGGCAAACACCGCAAAAATAGCCACGGCACCACCAAAAAGTACGGCAACCATATCTAAAGTTAAGGCCCCTAAAATAACCTTGTCGTTAAAAACAAACTTAATCCCCGATTTTAGGCTTTCCTTAATAGATTCGTTTATTGCTTTATTTAAAATTGGTTTTTTACTTATTTTAAATACTAGAACTAAGGCCAACATGACCAAACCAAAAATAATTCCTAACGTATAGTGCACTCCAATCCAAGCAATAAAAAATCCCCCGCACAAGGCTCCAAAAACACTTGCCCCTTTCCATGTGCTACTGCTCCATGTTGCTGCATTTGGGTAAGCGGACTTTGGCACTATTAAAGCAATTAATGAAAAAATAGTAGGACCAAAAAAAGCTCTTAAAACACCACCGAAAAAGACCAAGCTATAAATACCGGCCAAAATCTTATGGGTACTCCACGAAGATTCAACTCCTTGGGATGTTAACCAAAACAATCCGAAACTAATTAGTGAAAACAAAGCGATACAAAGTGTAAAAAGGTTTCGTTTCTCCTTTCGGTCTACAATATGACCTGCGAATGGTGCCAGAAAAAAAGCTGGGAGAAATTCACACAATCCAATAATACCTAAACTCAACTCATTGTTGGTTAAAGAATAGACTTGCCATTCTATGACAACAAATTGCATAGACCAGCCAAAAACCAAGGCAAATCTTACCAAAAGAAAAAGATTAAATTCCTTAAAACGGAGTGCTGCGTAGGGATCTGTTTTTGCCAAGGGTTATGATTTTATATCCTTCAATTTTAATTGTAAACTCACATTACCATTCCAGTGATTTTCATCAATGGCATAGGCGGCATCAAAAATATTCTGGTTTTTAATGATTTCTAATTTCTCCCCTAGTCCAAAACCTATACAGACAAATGGATTGCTTGTGCCTTGTTTTGCCGTAAAACGCAAATGTTTATCATCTTCACCAACACATTTTCCCCACCCTGTGTCTTGTACTCCTTGCGTCATAAAAACAGGGGTCATATTTCCTGGTCCAAAAGGAGCAAATTGCCGTATAATCCGATATAATTTATGATCTATTTGATTTAAATCAATTTCCATGTCTACCGTTAGCTCTGGAGTTAGCAGTTTTGGGTCAATAGTAGTTTTAACAACGCCTTCAAACTTTGCTTTAAAAGCTTCATAATTATCAGGCAAAAGCGTTAGGCCAGCTGCATATTTATGCCCCCCAAATTGCTCAATAAATTCAGAACACTCCTCTAAGGCATTATAAACATCAAAGCCTTTAACTGATCTCGCAGACGCTGCCAATTTATCTCCGCTTTTTGTGAATACCAAAGTTGGTCTGTAATAGGTTTCCGTTAACCTTGAAGCTACAATACCGATCACACCTTTATGCCAATGTTCATCATAAACTACGGTTGTAAAACGGTCTTGGTCCTTATTTTTTTCAATTTGAACTAAGGCCTCTTCCGTAATTTGCTGGTCGGTTTCTCTACGATCTGTATTAAACTGATCGATATCTACAGCATAACTTGCTGCAAGATTAAAGTCGGTTTCGGTTAAGAGGGTCACTGCATGATTCCCGTGTTTCATACGACCTGCTGCATTGATTCGCGGTGCTACAATAAAGACCACGTCTATAATAGAGAGTTCTTCTTTTTTCACCTCAGCTATAATGGCCTTTATTCCTGGTCTCGGATTCGTATTGATGACTTGTAATCCAAAATAAGCTAAGACTCTATTTTCACCAACGATAGGCACAATATCTGCTCCAATAGCCGTAGCTACCAAATCGAGGTATTCGGTTAAATCTTCTGCTGTTTGCCCTTGATTTAAGGCTAAAGCCGTAATTAACTTAAAACCAACGCCACAACCACAAAGTTCTTTAAAAGGGTAGTCACAATCGTCTCGTTTAGGGTCTAAAACAGCAACGGCTTTGGGTATTTGGTCTCCTGGTCTGTGATGATCACAAATGATAAAATCAATACCTTTTTCTTTGGCATAAGCCACCTTGTCAATAGCCTTAATACCACAGTCTAGTGCAATAATAAGTGTAAAATCATTGTCGTGAGCAAAATCAATGCCTTGATAAGAAACACCGTAGCCTTCCTCATAACGATCTGGAATATAGGTTGCCACATTTGCTGTTCTGGTTTTTAAATAGGAAGACATTAAGGCTACTGCTGTGGTACCGTCAACATCATAATCTCCATAAACCAAAATATTTTCATTATTTGTAATGGCTTTTTCAATTCGTGCAACGGCTTTATCCATATCTTTCATTAAGAATGGATCGTGCAAATCTTCAAAGCTTGGTCTAAAAAACCGTTTTGCTTCATCATAGGTTTTGATACCACGTTGCAGTAATAAAGTCGCCACAATATCATCAACCTGAAGTGCCTTTTTTAAACCTTCAACTTTTGAAGGGTCTGGTTTTGGTTTTAGTGTCCAGCGCATAGACAATTACATATTGTGCTTGGTTCCTATGTGATAAAAAATTTCAGTTTTTACCTTAGCGAACTGCCTAAACATTTCCATTACACCACAATATTTTTCAACTGAAAGATTTACGGCACGTTCACATTTTTTCTGATTTAATTCTGACCCATAAAAATGATAGTCGACTTGTACAGAATGATAATATTTCGGGTGCTCTTCAGTTAATTCTCCTGAAACCTCAATCTTAAAATCATCAATCTTTTCATTCATTTTGTTTAAAATGGAAACCACATCCAAACCTGAGCAACCAGCCAAAGACGATAACATCATGGCTTTAGGAGACAATCCAAAACGCTCTTTTTGTCCTTCAACATCTGTGTCCATAATTACAGTCTTACCACTTGGATTATCCGACTCAAAGGTTAATCCACCTTTCCAATGTGTTATAATTTTATGTGCCATTTTAAGAGTTTATAAGTTAAAAATACTTAAAGTGCCTAAAGTTAATAAGTAAAAATGGATAACAAGCATTAAAGTTAGGTTTGTAATGTAGAGTGACTTTAAGTACTTTAGACATTCAAAACTTTAAGTATTTAAAAATGGCATTAGTAACTCCGTTATCTCCCGAGCACGATTTAGAAACCAAAGAATTGGCAGAATTCTTTAATGAGACGCTTGGGTTTTGTCCAAATTCTGTTCTTACCATGCAGCGACGACCAGCGATAAGTAAAGCGTTTATAAACCTAAACAAAGCGGTTATGGCTAATGAAGGTCGTGTGACTTCTGCTCTAAAGCGAATGATTGCTTGGGTAAGTAGTAATGCTACTGGTTGCAGATACTGCCAGGCTCATGCTATTAGAGCGGCCGAACGTTATGGTGCAGAACAAGAACAATTAGATAATATCTGGGAGTACAGAACACATACTGCTTTTAACGAGGCAGAACGTGCTGCATTAGACTTCAGTTTAGCGGCAAGCCAAGTACCAAATGCTGTTAATGCCGAAATTAAACAACGGCTCTACCAACATTGGGACGAAGGTGAAATTGTTGAAATGCTCGGTGTCATTTCCTTATTTGGGTACCTTAACCGCTGGAATGACTCCATGGGAACCGATATTGAAACTGGTGCTGTAGAAAGTGCTGACCTATACTTAGGGAAACATGGTTGGGAAAAGGGTAAACATGATGGAACTGTTTACTAGACTTTCAAATTACTAGATTTTTAGACATATTAGATTTAAACCTTATCAGAAATGGTGAGGTTTTTTTTAAAACCGCTAGACTCTACAAATAATTATAAATCCCTTCATAGATTTAGTATAGATCTTACTTTATTATTTAATTCAGGCACAATCAATTCCTCAAACCAAGGATTTTTTGCGCGCCAAAAACGATTTGTTGGTGATGGGTGGGGAATTGGGAAATACTTTGGTAAATAGGTTTTGTAATCACCTACGCGTTCTGTTAAAGTCTTTTTGTCATTTAAATAATAATTCTGGGCATATGCACCTACTAAAATTATCAATTCTACACGAGGCATCTCAGCCATTAACAACTCATGCCACTCTGGCGCACATTCTTTTCTTGGCGGTAAGTCTCCTGTTTTCCCCTTGCCTGGATAACAAAATCCCATTGGAATTATTGCAAAATTTTCTGTGTTGTAAAATTGCTCATCGGTAACATTAAGCCATTCTCTTAATTTCTTTCCGCTTTGGTCATCCCAAGGAACACCAGATGCATGTACTTTAGTTCCTGGTGCTTGTCCTATAATTACGATTTTAGAATGTTGATGTGCTGTTACTACTGGTCTTGGGCCAAGAGGTAAATGCTCCTTGCATATATTACATTGACTGATATTGTGGAGTAATTCATTCATTTAAAACTGAAAATATAATACACTTCGACTGCGCTCAGTGTGACAGTATTTTTTTACTTCTTTCCACCAACCACAACAACAATCTCACCTTTTGGTGGTTTGTTAGTGTAATGTTCTAAAACTTCCTTTGCTGTTCCTCTAACGGTTTCTTCGTAAAGTTTTGTAAGCTCTCTAGACACCGAAACCGGTCTATCTTCACCAAAATACTCACAAAAATGCCCTAAGGTTTTTACTAACTTATGTGGACTTTCATAAAAAATCATGGTCCGGGTTTCTTCTGCTAAAAGTAACAATCGGGTTTGACGACCTTTTTTTACAGGTAAAAATCCTTCAAATACAAACTTATCGTTTGGCAAACCACTATTTACCAAAGCAGGCACAAAGGCGGTTGTGCCTGGCAGACATTCAACCTCAATATCATTTTCTACACAGGCTCTTACCAATAAAAAACCAGGGTCAGAAATTGCTGGTGTACCAGCATCGCTAATCACAGCAATTGTTAGTCCGGACTTTAGTTTTTCAATAAGATTATTCACCGTTTTATGCTCGTTGTGCATATGGTGGCTTTGCATATGAGTATCAATCTCAAAGTGCTTTAAAAGTTTCCCGGAAGTTCTGGTGTCTTCGGCCAAGATTAAGTCTGCCTCCTTTAAAACCTCAACGGCTCTAAATGTCATGTCCTTTAGGTTTCCTATTGGTGTTGGTACTAAAAAAAGTTTCATGTTATTGAACTAATTTACCAAAATTACAATCTTTTGCTTTTCTTCACGCAACCATTTATAGTATTTTGTATCTATTTTATAAATCTAGATACAGCATGTAGGAAAACATAACACAAAACTGTTATAGTATTGAGTTAACTTTTTTCCTCTTTATATCTTAAAACCGCAATATATGATTGTAAAGCTATGTCGCTTTTGTTTTTTGTTTCTAATATGTTCACAAGCGCATAGCCAGACCACTGATTTATCAATTAATATAGAAGCCCAAAACCTTGGTGGCACTCCTATTTCGCAAGTAGATATATATGAAGATTTTCAATACTTAATCACGTTATCTAACTCTGGTAATGCTGTTAGCAATGCCAATATTTCTGTAGACTTTGATGATGATATCACCATAACCTCCACAAATTCCCAAAATAATATTAACGGTGCAGCCGATGTTTCAGACATAGCTATAACAGCAAATGTACTAACAGGTATAGTGGCTAATATGCCCAATAACTCTAGTGTTGAGCTGTTGGTATTGGTGTCCGCGCCTACCAACTTGGGTGGTATTGCTGTTAATGGAACGATAAGCCCTCCTAATGATATTACTGACACTAATACAAATAATAACCAAACTATTATTTCTATAGATGTGTTGGATATTATTATTGATTTTGAAGTTGCCCATACTCAAATTCAACCTACACCAGGCACGCCTATAGATGCTTGGGGAGACGAGGTTACGTATCAATTTACAATTACAAATAATAGCGAGATTAACTTCCCTGTTGAAACCATAAGAGGTAGATTAATTTTAATATCCCTCATTGGTAATGGTCAGCCATTTGCTGAGTTTGTTTCTTTAGAGTGTATTGGAAGTACCAATGGAACTATTTGTCCTGATCTAACAGGACTTAATTCCGCTTCTGCCACTATCAACACATCAAATGTTGTTACTTCTCCTTCAATTTTTGTTTTTAATAGCGGTTTTGAAATTACCTCTGGCGGAAGTGTAACATTTGAAATGGTTTACCGCTACACAAACTTTTCATGTTCTCCAAATCCAATGCCAATTGATGTTGATAGTTTTATTGAAATGGAATTAGATCACGCTAACGCATCTTCTAACCTTTCAAATTTTGTAGAGACAAATCTCCTAAACGCAGATATGTGCCCTATAACAGATGTGTGTATTGAAACTGAACTTGTTGACCCAATAGATACTGCTGATATAGAGTATGACGAAGAGGTGACCCTTACAACTACAGTTTGTAATAATGGGCCTTCAGAGGCTCCGCTGTTTTTCTTTCTTCAAAACTTATCGGCAAATGTCGACTGGGATATCATTTCTATAAATTGCACTACAACCACTGGGCCAGTTGATTGCGGAGATTTTGTGATTTCAGATAATGGTCAATTATGGGTTACCAGTGAGTTCGTGCTTCAGCCTAATACCACAATTACCATTGAAACTGTAGTGATTTTTCTTGAACCTCCGTGCAACCCATTTCCAAATCAGGTGGACGCTACAATAAAAAGTCAGATAGTGCTCTTGCCTACTCAAACCATAGATATAAACCCAGACAACAATTATTACTATAACTATCTAACGCTTCCAACTGAGGAACCTTGCGATGAAGAGGATATTTCTGATATAGAAGTTACAAAAACTCAAATTTTCCCTGAATCTCCTATTGGAAGTTCGCAAACAAATACTGCTGAATGGGGAGAAATAACATATGAAATTACTGTGACCAATGATGGTAATACTGATGAGCCTATACAAGTACAAGACCACATGCCTGTTCCATTGACTGGTGATGTACCAATAACAGGGACTTTAGTTAGTGTAGAATGTTCGGGAACAACAGGTACAGCCTCATGTTTTTCAATTGCTAATACTAATGTGGGAGTGACTTTTGATGGTGTAACTGAAGACGGTAGCTTCGACACCTTTTGGGAGATTTTACCTGAAGATAATTGGATACTTCCTGCAAATAGTTCGGTATCATTTACCGTTACCATAGATTGGCAGCCAGAGTGTTCTACACAACCTATGATTGGCACAAATTATGTGAGAGTAAATTATATAAATAATGTTCCTGAGACTAATCTTGGTAATAATACTGCCTTTGTAGAAACATACTTTGCTCCTTGTATAGATTTAGTAGTGCAGACTTACCCTGAATTTGCCCAAGTAGATACTGGAGAGCCTTTTGATTGGATTGTAGACATAAGTAACAGTACCACAAGTTCTAGTGCTATAGATATACAATTTGAAAACATTTTAGATAACGCGTTTACAATTTCTGGTAGTCCAGCT
>JASBSA010000147.1 GCA_030149175.1 Winogradskyella sp.
GTGTAGGACACGCAAGTGAAGAACAAAGAAGAAAACATCAAGAAAAACAAATCTTATGAAACAGAGTAGTATCAGGTCAATACATTTTGAAAGGTATGAAACGTTTCACTTGAAGTAGGAACACTTGAACTGAAAAGGATGATGATGAAAATCATACAGCTGAGTTAGTGAAAGCTAAATAGGTCACGTTAGTACTGTTTCGAAAAGAAGCCATGTCAGAACAGTTTTACTGTAGTGATATGGCTTTTTGCTTTTATCTATGATTCCAGGCTTAAGAATTGTCATCTTGAACTTGCTTAAGTACCTCAAGAATAACAATATCATCCCTATATTTACCACATGAATTCACAAAGCATATCTGATCAAAATTACAGTAATAAAGACTACACCACTAACCTACTTCCAAAAGCAGAATACAGCTATTGCACCTTTACAAACTGTAGTTTTGAAAATTCAGACATTTCTAACAACGTTTTTTTAGAATGTGTGTTTGTGGATTGTAACTTTAGTAATGTCAATGTAAAGCATACTACATTTAATGATGTAAGTTTTAAATCTTGTAAGCTCGTTGGTATTAATTTTAAAGATTGTAGTGAATTTCTCCTAAACTTCAGCTTTAGTAATTGTAATCTCAATCTTAGCTCGTTTTCTGATATGAACATCAACAAAACACGTTTTACAGATTGTAAAATGCATCAAGTAGGTTTCACATATACAGAAGCAAAAGAATCCGAGTTTACCCAGTGCGACTTAATGAATTCTATTTTCAACAACACAGATCTAGAGAAAGCAGATTTTTCGACAGCGTTTAATTTCGATATCAATCCTGCTGAAAACAATCTTAAAGGTGCTCGGTTTTCAAAAAATAATATTGAAGGACTTTTAAATACCTTCAAAATAAAAATTAAATAAAAAATCCATCTAATTGAGCATTCCACCCAATAAATTCTCAAAATTCACCTTCAATTACTAGCAATCTCACAATCGCTAAACTGTATCTATTTTGTATATTTGCACAGCTTAAAAATAAGCTTAAGCATATTCACATTATATTTAACAACCTATGACCAAAATAGCAAAGATTGTTTATACAAAAACAGACGAAGCACCAGCTTTAGCAACACGTTCTTTTTTACCAATAGTTCAATCATTTACCAAATCTTCGGGTATCACTATTGAAACTAAAGATATTTCATTAGCAGCAAGAATCTTAGCTGTATTTCCTGATTATTTAACCGAAGAGCAAAAAGTAGCGGATGCACTTACAGAATTAGGAGAGTTGGCTAAGAAGCCAGAAGCTAACATAATAAAGTTACCAAATATTAGTGCTTCAGTTCCTCAATTAGAAGCTGCTATCGAAGAACTTCAAGCCAAGGGATATAATCTTCCTGACTATCCAGATGAACCAAAAAACGATACTGAAAAAGAAATCAAGGCTCGTTATGACAAGGTAAAAGGTAGTGCTGTAAACCCAGTATTAAGAGAAGGAAACTCAGACAGACGCGCTCCAAAAGCTGTTAAGAATTATGCTAAGAAAAACCCTCACAGTATGGGAGCTTGGTCGTCAGATTCTAAAACTCACGTGGCTACAATGAGTGAAGGAGATTTTGCACATAATGAAAAATCCTATACCACTCCTGCTGCAACTACTGTGAAAATAATTCATACAGACACTAAAGGAAATACAACTGTATTAAAAGATAACTTAGCATTACAAACGAATGAGATTATCGATGCTACTGTAATGAGCAAAAAGGCGCTTTTAGAATTCTTGAATAAAGAGATTAAAGATGCTAAAGCACAAGGCGTATTAATGTCTTTACACATGAAAGCTACAATGATGAAGGTGTCTGACCCAATCATTTTTGGCCACGCTGTAAGAACATACTTTAAACCCGTTTTTGATAAACATTTTGAAACTCTTGAAGAAATCGGTGTAGATGTTAATAACGGTTTAGGAAACTTATTGGAGAATCTTGAAGAATTGCCTGAAGCTAAGCGCAAAGAAATACAATCTGATATAGATGCTGCTTTTAACGAAGGTCCGGATTTAGCTATGGTTAATTCTGACAAAGGCATTACCAACCTACACGTGCCAAGCGATGTTATTATTGATGCTTCAATGCCTGCAATGATACGTACTTCTGGACAAATGTGGAATAAAGATGGCAAACAACAAGATACAAAAGCAATCATTCCAGATAGTAGCTATGCTGGTGTTTATACAGCCACTATAGATTTCTGCAAAAAACACGGTGCTTTTGACCCAACTATAATGGGAACTGTACCTAATGTTGGCCTAATGGCACAAAAAGCGGAAGAGTATGGCTCTCACGATAAAACTTTTGAAATTGCTTCAGCTGGAAAAGTAGAGGTTATAGATGCTAATGGCGATGTGTTGATGTCACATAATGTTGAAGAAGGAGATATTTGGAGAATGTGTCAGGTTAAAGATGCACCTGTACAAGACTGGATTAAATTAGCGGTAACTCGTGCAAGAGCTTCTCAAACACCTGCAGTATTCTGGTTAAATGAAAACAGAGCTCACGATGCCGAATTAATTAAAAAGGTAAATAAGTATTTGCCTAATCACGATACTGAAGGATTGGATATTAGAATTCTTGATCCTGTAAAAGCTACTAATTTTACTTTAGAACGTATTAAAGATGGTAAAGATACCATCTCGGTAACAGGAAATGTACTTAGAGATTACCTTACCGATTTATTTCCAATTTTAGAGTTAGGTACTAGTGCAAAAATGTTATCTATTGTACCATTAATGAATGGTGGTGGTTTGTTTGAAACCGGTGCTGGTGGATCTGCACCAAAACACGTGCAACAGTTTGTTGAAGAAAACCACTTAAGATGGGATTCTTTAGGTGAGTTTTTAGCATTGGCAGTATCTCTAGATCACTATGCAGAAGTTAACGATAATGCTAAAGCAAGTATTCTAGGTGAAGCTTTAGATGAGGCAACAGAGAAACTTCTAGAAAACAAAAAAGGGCCTTCTCGTAAAGTGAATGAATTAGATAACAGAGGTAGTCACTTCTATTTAGCGTTATATTGGGCTGAAGCTTTAGCCAACCAAAATAAAGATAATGATTTAAAAGAAGAGTTTACTTCAATTTATAATGCTCTTTCTTCTAAAGAAGAACAAATTGTTGCAGAACTTATAAATTGCCAAGGAGAGCCAGTAGACATTGAAGGCTACTATTTCCCTAACGAAACATTAACAAGCAGTGCAATGCGGCCTAGCAAAACACTAAATTCCATATTAAATTAAACTTTTGTTAAAAGAGCTTCATTGAAAAATGAAGCTTTTTTATATCCTTAAATTTGTGTTACAAATGTTCTCTTAAATCGTTTTGATACAAACACCAACATTGTAAAAATATGGCTTTAACCTTCAGAGTAATTTTACTCGCAGTATTCTTTTGTATGAGTGCATTATCGGCTCAAGATAAATATACGCTTAGCGGCACAATTACAGATAGTCAAAGCAATGAAACCTTAATAGGTGTTAATGTTTTAGTTCCAGAAATACAATCTGGCACTATGACCAACGAATATGGCTTCTACTCTATTACACTTCCAAAAGGAACTTATACCATTCAAATTAGTTATTTAGGGTTTAAGACTATCTTAGAGTCCGTAAATCTTAATGATGACACTACTAAGAACTTTCAACTTCAAGAAGCTGCAGAAAGTTTAGACGAAGTTGTTATTACAGAAAATGTTGAACAGTTAAATATTAAGAAACCACAAATGAGTGTCAATGCCTTATCCATAAAAACGATAAAGCAAATGCCCGTGGTTTTGGGTGAAGTTGATGTTATAAAATCTATAACGTTGTTACCTGGTGTTACCAATGCTGGTGAAGGCTCTTCAGGCTTTAATGTTCGTGGTGGAGCCGCAGACCAAAACCTTATTTTACTTGATGAAGCTACTATATTTAACTCTTCGCATTTGTTTGGTTTCTTTTCTGTTTTTAATCCAGATGCCATCAAGGATATTAAATTATATAAAGGTGGTATTCCTGCCAAATATGGTGGTCGCGTGTCCTCAGTTCTAGATATTTATCAAAAAGAAGGAAACAGCAGTGAATTTCATATGAATGGAGGTATAGGTCTTATTTCGAGTCGCTTACTAGCCGAGGGACCTATTAAAAAAGATAAAGGTTCGTTTTTATTTGGTGGCAGAAGCAGTTATGCACATTTGTTTCTTCCACTTTTCGACCTAGATAACGTAGCCTATTTTTATGATTTAAATACTAAATTAAGTTATCGTTTAAATGATAGAAATAGTGTTTTCTTGTCTGGATATTTTGGAAGAGATGTGTTTAGCATACAAGATAGTTTTGAAAACACCTATGGAAACACGGTTGTAAACTTTAGATGGAACCATTTGTTTTCAGATAAGCTATTCTCTAATGTATCACTCATTTATTCAGATTATTATTATGGCTTAGACCTTAATTTTGTTGGCTTTGAGTGGGAATCTGGCATAAGAAACTTTAACGTTAAATACGATTTAAAACATTACATAAGCAATAATTTTAAGTTAGAATACGGTCTAAACAGTATCTATTACAAATTCAATCCTGGTGAAATTAATCCAAACACTGAAAATTCTGGAATCAACCCGTTTAAACTTATAGATAAATATGCTTTTGAAAATGCTGTGTATTTAGATGCAGAGCATAAACTAAGCAACAAATTCAGTCTAAGCTATGGTGCAAGATTCAGCACCTTTCACCGTTTAGGGCAAGATGAACTGAATACTTACGAAAATGACAATCCTGTACTTTTCAACCAAGACTTGGGCATTTATGAAAAGGCTGAGCCGACAGGTACTGAGTCTTTTAACAGAAGTGATGTAATTGAATCCTTTGCTAATATAGAGCCACGTTTTTCGTTAGCCTACCAGTTAAATGATTTTTCGTCTATAAAAGCTAGCTATAACAGAATGAGTCAGTACCTACATCTATTGTCAAACACTAATTCCCCGACACCATTAGACGTGTGGACACCGAGCGGCAAGTTTATAAAACCACAGCTTCTAGATCAAGTGGCCGTGGGATATTTTAGAACATTTAAGGACAATATCTTTTCCTTAGAGGTAGAAACCTTCTATAAAACCATAGAAAATAGAATAGATTATATAGATGGTGCAGATCTCATTGCCAATAACGCCATAGAACAGGTGATTCTTAATGGTGAAGCTAGAGCTTACGGAATGGAAATTTTATTTAGAAAAAATGAAGGTCGACTAAAAGGATGGCTCGCCTATACCCTATCTAAATCCGAGCAAAGAACACCTGGAAGAACATCCTTAGAAACAGGTATTAACAATGGCGAGTGGTACAATACCCCTTTTGATAAAACCCACGATATATCACTAACGGCGAGTTATGACTTAAATAAAAAATGGAAATTTAGCTCTAATTTCATATTTCAGACAGGTCAGCCAGCAACTTTTCCAAATGGACAGTATGAGTATAATGGAATCGTAATTCCTAGTTATGAAAGTAGAAATTCAAGTAGATTACCATCGTATCACAGATTAGATCTTTCCGTGAATTTTAATCCAAATCCAGAAAGTGAAAAACGTTTTAAAGGTGAATGGGTATTTGGTATTTATAATGTTTACAACAGACGAAATGCAGCCAATATAACATTTAGGGAAAATAGAATGTCCGGCACCAATGAAGCTGTTAGGTTAGCTATATTTGGTATTGTCCCATCTGTGTCCTATAATTTTAAATTTTAAACTATGAAAAGAATTGTAACATTACTGTTGTTTTTCGTTGTATTCACTAATTGTGAAGATGTCGTGGATGTAGATTTAAATACAGCTGAACCTCGTTTAGTCATTGATGCATCAATAAACTGGTTTAAAAACACGGCCGGAAACGAACAAAGTATAAAGCTCAGCTTAACCGCACCCTTCTTTGACGAATCTGTACCACCTGCAAACAATGCTCTTGTCGTTGTTACAGATAGTAATAATAACAGCTTCAATTTTATTGAAGACGGACAATCAGGTGTATATAGAAACAATAACTTTACACCTGTTATTGATGAAATATACACTCTTAACATAGTTTATAACGGTGAAACCTATGAGGCTACAGAAACCTTAAAATCTGTTGTTCCAATAGATTTTATAGAACAAAATAATGAAGGTGGTTTTTCTGGCGAGGATATAGAATTAAAAGCATTTTATACAGATCCTGCAAACATTGAAAATTATTATTTTTTTGAATTTATAAGTGATATTGCTATAATCCCAACTTTAGAAGTTTATGAAGATCGCTTTACAGATGGCAATCAAATTTTCGGCTTTTATACCGAAGAAGATTTGGAAGCAAACGATATAGTAACCATTAGAAATTATGGTATTTCAGATCAATTCTATGATTATATGTTCATATTACTTCAACAAGGAAGTGAAGAAGGAGGTGGACCGTTTGAAACCCAACCAGCCACTGTAAGAGGAAATTGTATTAATACTACAAATCCCGAAAATTTTCCTTTCGGTTACTTTAGACTATCTGAAGTAGATGAAGTCGTTTACACCGTTCAATGAGTTTTATTCTGAGCATTGTCATTTATGCTAAAGTACGAATCTCATAATTTAGTTTTATCTTTAGATCAGATTTTTGTTTCGGCAGTAACGACAGTATAAATAAATGGATTTCGAAAAAACCACTGAAAAAGAATCTCACTACAATCATCTAGAAAGGATGACCATCAATGAGATTATTACCAATATTAACACTGAGGATAAAACAGTTCCGTTGGCTGTAGAAAAAGCATTACCTCAAATTGAAGCACTAATTGAAGTTATTGTCGAAAAACTAAAGGATGGTGGTCGATTATTTTACATTGGTGCTGGTACGAGCGGAAGACTGGGTATTTTAGATGCATCAGAATGTCCACCTACTTTTGGTGTATCTCAAGATTTGGTTATTGGTATAATTGCAGGTGGTGATACTGCTATTAGAAAGGCTGTTGAAAATGCAGAAGATTCACATACGCAAGGTTGGAAAGATTTAGAAGCATATCATATTTCGAGTAAAGACGTTGTTGTCGGAATTGCAGCTTCAGGGACTACGCCTTACGTTATTAATGCATTAGAAAAATGCAATACCGAAAATATAGTAACGGGTTGCATTACGTGCAATACAAATAGTCCTTTAAGCCTAAAGTCTAAATTTTCTATTGAAGTCATAGTTGGACCAGAATTTTTAACAGGTAGCTCAAGAATGAAAGCTGGCACAGCCCAAAAATTAGTCTTAAATATGATTACTACAACCACTATGATACAACTTGGGCGTGTAAAGGACAATAAGATGGTAGATATGCAACTTTCTAATAAAAAATTGGTAGAACGCGGTATAAAAATGATTATGAATGAATTGAATGTTTCAAAAGAGAAAGCAACTCAACTACTGAACGAGCATAAAAACGTTAGAAACAGCATTATTAATGGACGAAAATAATAGAACAGACAAAGAGCTTTTAATAAAAGGATTAAAACGATTAGGAATATGTCTTCTATTGATGTTTTTAGGTCCTACATTATTTCATATTACTTTAAGTAATGATGAGAAACCCTTATACATTCCTCTTTTCATAGTATCCATTATGTTGTGTATAGCTGCAATAGCAATGCTTTTTATCGGTTTAAAAACGATATTAGATAGTATGTTTAAAAAAAATAATTAAAGTTTCATAAAATAAAAAAGGTAGATAGTTATTATCGACCTTTTTTTGTCTACAATCTGTATATCTAATTTTGAATATAAAAAAATAAGAGTAATAAAAAGCAAAAGACCCTTGTCTAATGACAAGGGTCTTCAAAAAAGGCGGCGACCTACTCTTCCACGGACGTAGTACCATCGGCGCAAACGGGCTTAACTTCTCTGTTCGGAATGGTAAGAGGTGAGCCCCGTCGCTATAACCACCTT
>JASBSA010000148.1 GCA_030149175.1 Winogradskyella sp.
TTACGAAAAAGAAAAAGACTCTCTTGTCTTTTTAATGAAGCGTGATTTTAAAACCGACAAAGGCAATAAAGATGCCGTAATGTACTTCTTTAAAATAGATAAGGACAGTGAGTATTCTGGTAAATCTGAAGTACTTCATTATATCTCTTTTATAAAACCAAAAGATGGAAAAAAACTCGTTGTAGATTATTATGATATAAGCAATGGTTATGGTACTACTGTAGATGAAACCAAAGAACTAGATGAACAAATTGAAGAAATCATCAACCTAGCCATTTACAAAGACCGAAAACGGGTAACACCAAGTTCTCGTGGTTATAATGGGTATTATGATTATTAGGTTTAATAAGAAAAACTTTGTCTTTGCTAGTCTTTTTTTACTAGTAAACGGACTTGGCTTTTCTCAAAACTTAGATAGCTTACAATTAAAAAAGTTTCAGAAACAAATAGACTCTATTGAAATTTCTTCTGATGATTTCAATAAGTTAAACCAGCATTTCAATTCTAATAATAAAGCGCTAAAATTAATTTCTGAAAAAGCCACCAAAGGGATTAAAAATCATATAGAACTACTTGAAATTTTAGAACTGTCATATGATGAAGCTAAAGTTAAGTATGGAGAAAAGAACATAAAAACTCTGATTTTATCCTATCAAAAATCCAACGAGATACTAGAAAAATTCAGAAAGTTAAACTCAAGCTTTCAAGCTAAAAATGATAGTCTAAAGTTGAATCAAAATTCTACTTCTAAAAAGATAGAGTTTAATGATGAGATTAAAAAAGAACTTGAAAATTATAGGAAACGAATAGATAGTATTAAAGGGAATTAATATTACTTATTGCTCTAAGGATTTCTTGTAATTCCTCAACTGATTTACCATCTCCAAATGGTTATAATTATTAAACTCCTGAAGAACTTTCAGGTATATAGAATCATTAGGCTTTCTTTTTATAAACGATTTTAGCAACTCTTTACTTCTAACGCTATCTCCTATCGTCATTAGCATTGTAGCAATACTTAACGTGTCTGTTTTAGACCAATATTCTTCCTCCTTTTTAGAAAATACTTTTCTAGCCATTTCATAGTATACTTCCGATTCAGCTTTTTGGTCAAAAAGCTCCAACAAAAATGCTGTATTTGAATAGTATTTATAGGATTCAGGATCTAGTTCTATTAGTTTTTTATTCAATCTTAAAGATTCTTCAAAATTTCCTGTCTCAAAATTTAACTCTGAAAGAATCCTATATGCATCAATGTTTGAGTTATCAATTGAAATTATCTTCTTACAATCTTCTATCGCATCGCTTTTATTACCAGAAACTCTATTTGCATTTACCTTATCAAATAGTATGGCCATTTCTTTTTCTTTATTAAGATTACAACTAAAAAAAAGGAAGATTAATACTAAGGGTATAATTTGTCTCATGCTATTATTAACTACTTGCCATTATATACTTCTTAGGTGTCGTCCCAAATTTCTTTTTAAAGGCCGCAATAAAATGGCTTGCTGTACTATAACCTACTTTTAGCCCAACCTCATTAACATTATGATTACCCGACTCTAAAAGTTTGCGAGCCACTTCCATTTTATAGTCTAGTAAAAAGCCGTAAACCGTATCTCCATAAATCTGCTTAAAACCTTCCTTAAGTTTTTTGAGGCTTAATCCAATGGTTTCTGATAACTCTTGTAAAGTTGGTGGCTCAGCCATATTAGCTATAATAATATCTTTTGCCTTTTTAAGTTTTGCCACATTAACCTCATCTACCAAAAATGGACACTGCTCTACATCTGCATCTTCATTTCTATTAAAATACAAACTCAACAACTCATAAACTTTGCCTTTAAAATACAGTGGTTTTATCGTTTGGTTAAGATTAAAACTGATCATTTGGTTTAACACTACAGCCATAGATGGATTTATAGAGCCATCTGTATAGTACTTTTTATTCTTATTCTCATCCGATAAAAAGGTAACGTAGTTGGCATCTTGAGAAAAGAGACTGTGAAACTTTTTTATTGACATCACAAAAGATACCAACCAAGAATGTGGCTGCATTTCTAAATGAATTGGTAAATCGCGTTGTGGGTTATAAAGAAGTAAAGACGTTTCCTCTTTAATGTTTAGTGTATACGTTCCGTTGTTAAACACAAAATTAGCTGAACCTTTAGTGCAAAAATGAAATTGTATAAACGTGCTATCAATCTCACGCTCAAGAATTTCTACAGCATCGTTTTCATTCTTGTGTGTTAATACAAAAAAGCCATCTTCAATAAAAGTTTCCTCAAAAGCACCTCTAGCGATACTTTTTGAAACTATATTTTCTAATTTCATTTTATCCTTATTTAGATTCGTTCTAAACAAAGGGATGGTAAACCCTTGATTTTACTACAAAAATATGACAAAAATCATGTTTTCAGAAAAAATCCCCCTAAAAAACCCGAAACGACACTTTAAGTTCCTTTAGCGTTATTTTTTTTGTAGCATCAAACATAAATTTGCTTTGTTAATTTCCAAGTCAGGTAAACGAGCGAATGCAACATCATAAAAACACATATTTTTATGCCATAGGTCTTAGCTATCAAAAAGCTGATGCCGAAGTGCGTGGTCATTTTAGCCTAAGCGATACTGCTAAACAAAACCTATTAGCAGAAGCAAAGCAAAATGGGATAGAAAGTCTTATTGTAATTTCTACCTGCAACCGTACAGAGTTATATGGTTTTGCCGAGCATCCATACCAACTTATACACTTACTATGTGAAAACACAAAGGGTACTGTAGAAGAGTTCCAAGATGTAGCATATGTGCACAAAGGCAAAAGCGCCATAAACCATATGTTTAGAGTTGGCTCTGGTTTGGACAGTCAAATTTTGGGTGATTTTGAAATTATAAGTCAGTTAAAATTTGCAGCAAGAGCTTCAAAAAAAGAAGGCTTATTAAACTCGTTTACTGAGCGTCTAGTAAATTCTGTAATTCAGGCGAGCAAACGCATCAAGAACGAAACCGAATTATCTTCTGGTGCAACATCAGTGTCTTTTGCTTCTGTTCAGTACATTATGAATAATGTTGAGCATATTTCAGAAAAAAATATTCTACTTTTCGGTACAGGTAAAATAGGTCGTAATACTTGCGAAAATTTAGTAAAGCACACTAAAAACTCGCACATCACCCTTATTAACAGAACAAAAACTAAAGCTGAAGAAGTTGCAGGAAAATTTAATCTTATTGTAAAAGATTACGAAAATCTTGAAACTGAAATTAACAACTCTGATATTGTCATCGTAGCTACAGGTGCACAAAATCCTACTGTTTTTAAAGATTTAATTACCACAGAAAAACCATTATTAGTTTTAGATTTATCCATCCCAAAAAATGTGAACGAAGATATAACTGAGTTAAAAAATGTATCTTTAGTACATATGGATGATTTGGCTAAAATTACGGACGATACTCTAGAAAAGCGAAAAGCATTTATACCAAATGCAGAAGCTATTATAGAAGAAATTATGGCCGATTTTAATACATGGCTAAACACCTTAAAGTTTGTACCAACAATACAAGCCCTAAAACATAAACTTACCGATTTTAAAAATTCGGAATTAAATACACAGCGCAAAAAGATAGCCGATTTTAATGAAGATCAGGCAGAACTGATTACCAACAACATTATTCAAAAAATAACCAATCAGTTTGCACACCACTTTAGAGAAGACAACGATACGTCTGATGAGAGTTTAGAACTCATCAAAAAAATATTTCAGTTAGAAGAAACTTCACAGAATGTCTAAAATAATTCGCATTGGCACACGCGATAGCCAATTAGCACTATGGCAAGCTAAAACTGTACAATCGCAGTTAGAACGCTTAGGTCACAAAACCGTCTTAGTGCCAGTAAAATCAACAGGAGATATTGTACTTGACAAACCATTATACGAACTAGGTATAACTGGCATTTTCACCAAGACTTTAGATATCGCCATGCTTAATGAAAGCATTGATATTGCAGTACACTCACTAAAAGATGTTCCGACGGTGTTACCAAAAGGCATTGTGCAAGCTGCAGTTATAAAACGTGGCAATGTTAATGATACTTTGGTGTTTAAAAACAATGAAGAATTCTTATCTGCCAGAGATGCTGTTATAGCTACAGGTAGCCTTCGAAGACGTGCCCAATGGCTTAATCGTTACCCAACACACACAGTCGTTAACATTCGAGGCAACGTTAATTCGAGATTACAAAAGCTAGAAGACAACGAGGACTGGAATGCCGCTATATTTGCTGCAGCAGGTATCGGAAGATTAAATATAAGACCTGAAAATGCTATTAATCTGCATTGGATGATTCCTGCGCCAGCACAAGGTGCCATAATGGTTACAGCGCTAGAAAATGACGAAGAAACACGAGCTATCTGTGCTGAAATTAACCACGAGGAGACAGAAATATGTACAACTATTGAACGTGAATTTCTGAATCGCTTAGAAGGAGGTTGCACCGCTCCAATTGGTGCCTTAGCCTTTATTAAAAATGAAGAAGTCAATTTTAAAGGCATCCTTCTAAGTAAAGATGGTACCAAAAAAATAGAAGTTGCTAAAGTTGTTACATTAGGTAAGCATCATGATTTAGCAGAATTTTGTGCCAATTACATTATAGGTAAAGGTGGTAAAACGCTTATTGACCAATTACAGCGAAGCGACAAAAACACCAATATTTATTCTACAAAAAAATTAACGGACGATCAGTTGTTATTGTTTCATAATGATGTAGTTGCCAATAGTAATGATGCGATTAAAATTAGCCTAAACCGAATTCCAAAAACGGTTGTTAGAAAAGAAATTGAAAATGTAATTATTACCAGCAAAAATGCGGTTGAAGCTTTACTTCATAATTTTTCGGCAATCGAGTTACAGTTCAAAAACATTTATTGTGTTGGCAGACGTACAAAGCGCTTGGTTGAAAAACGCATTGGCAAAGTGACACATACCGAATCTAACGCAAAAAAATTAGCCAACTACTTGGTAGAATATATTGAAGGCACAGAAGTCACCTACTTTTGTAGCGATTTACGATTAGATGATTTACCAAACATTCTATCTGAAAACAACATAACAGTTAACGAAATTGAAGCCTACCAAACCAAGTTTGATGCTGATAAAGTTGAAGCTAATGTAGATGGAGTCATGTTTTATAGCCCATCAACAGTAGAAAGCTATTTAAAACAGAATAAAGCCACTGGTATTGCTTTTTGTATAGGCGAAACCACAGCAAAAGCGGCAAGTCAGTATTTTGAAGATGTTAGAATTGCAAAAGTACCAACTGTTGAGAGTGTTATTGAGTTGGTGAATGAGCACTTTGTCTAATCTGTCATTACGAGGAACGTAGTGACGCGGTAATCTCATTATAAATAATCAGATTGCCACATCAAGCAAAAAATCTTGATTCGCAATGACTGAAGAAATTAAAAAACTAAGTTACAATTAAACTAGATTCCTTCCATATAAGGAATGACAGAACTATGATAAAGAACGACTTATATCTAAGAGCATTAAAAGGAGAAACTGTAGAGCGTCCTCCTGTTTGGATGATGCGTCAAGCTGGTAGATACCTTCCTGAATTTATGGAAATTAAAGCTAAGTACGACTTTTTTACACGTTGTCGTACACCAGAATTGGCAAGTGAAATTACCGTACAACCTATTCGCCGCTACGGCATGGATGCTGCTATTTTGTTCAGTGATATTTTGGTGATTCCACAAGCCATGAATATTGAGGTAGAAATGAAACCTAATTTTGGTCCTTATTTACCAAATCCAGTGCGCTCTCAGAAAGATGTGGATAATGTTATTGTTCCAGATGTTCATGTTGAATTAGATTATGTAATGCAGGCTATAAAAGCCACCAAAGAATTACTTAATGACGAAATTCCACTTATTGGTTTTGCAGGTTCACCATGGACTATTTTATGCTATTGCGTGCAAGGTCAAGGCTCTAAAAACTTTGACAAGGCCAAAGAGTTTTGTTTTACAAATCCTGTTGCTGCTCACGGATTGCTTCAAAAAATCACAGACACAACTATAGCCTACTTAAAGGCGAAAGTAGCTGCAGGTTGTAATGCTGTTCAAATTTTTGATTCTTGGGGAGGCATGCTATCTCCTGTAGATTATCAAGAATTTTCTTGGCAATACATCAACCAAATCATTGAAGCTTTAAAAGACGATGCTCCAGTGATTGCCTTTGGTAAAGGCTGCTGGTTTGCTCTTGAGGAAATGGCTAAATCTAAGGCTTCTGCTTTAGGTATCGATTGGACATGTTCGCCTAAAAACGCTCGTTATTTAACTGGTGGAAACATTACCTTACAGGGTAATTTTGACCCAACACGATTGTTTTCCCCACCAAGTGAGATTAAGAAAATGGTACACCAAATGATTAATGAGTTTGGAAAAGATAAATACATTGTAAATTTAGGTCATGGTATTTTACCAAATATTCCGTTAGATAACGCCAAGGCTTTTATTGATGCTGTAAAGGAATATCAAAGCCCTTCATAGTCAACACAAGGCTTAAGCCCTTGTAACAATTAAATATGCTGAACGTCTTATCTTACATAAGTTGAACTAAAAGGATTTCTACATTCAAAGAAAAACATTATGATACTAGACATATTTAGAGGACTACAAGTTTACACAGGTGCGTATGGCTTAATTTCAAAATTAAAATTGTGGAAATACTTTGTTATTCCTGTAATAATAAGTGTTGTTGTTTTTGCTATGATTTTTGTTTCGGCCTACGGATTGTCAGATAATCTTGGCGAATGGATGGCTGGCGTTTGGATTTGGGAAACAGGTAAGGCTACGTTCACTGCCATTTCAACATTTATTGGTGGTATTGTAATTTTTGCCATAGGTTTAATTCTCTACAAGCACATCATCATGGCTTTGTCTTCACCTTTTATGAGTCCTGTTTCAGAAAAGATTGAAGCTTACTTTACTGGCAAACCTGCTAAAAATTACGTGAGTACTAATTTTAGCAAACAACTTGTTAGAGGTATTAGAATTGGTTTACGAAACCTGTCCAAAGAACTGCTTTACACACTACCAATATTAATACTTAAGCTTATTCCTGTCGTTAATATTTTTTCAACCGTTTTACTCTTTTTAGTTCAGGCGTATTATGCGGGTTTTGCTAATATGGATTACACGCTAGAGCGTCATTTTAAGTACAAAGAAAGCGTTGCTTTTATAAGGCAACACAGAGGTTTAGCTATTGGTAATGGTATTGGTTTTTTACTATTGCTACTCATCCCTGTAATTGGTGTTATCTTAGTACTGCCATTGAGTGTGACCTCAGCATCTGTTATTGCTGTTGACTTATTGTTTGACGATGATGAAGAGATTGGCTTTGAACCTTTTGATAAAATAGAGCTTAGCTAATTAAAACAGAACTACATATAATGAAAGATAAATTCTACAATTATATTCAACAATTACAGGATAAAATCACTTCAAAACTTGAAGCTATTGACGGTAAGGCTAAGTTTAAAGAAGATCTTTGGAAACGCCCAGAAGGAGGAGGTGGCAGAAC
This sequence comes from Winogradskyella sp., assembly GCA_030149175.1. Taxonomy (GTDB): domain Bacteria; phylum Bacteroidota; class Bacteroidia; order Flavobacteriales; family Flavobacteriaceae; genus Winogradskyella. Next base: position 7,579 of record JASBSA010000148.1, read on the forward strand.
TCGTGTTATAGAAAATGGTAATGTATTTGAAAAAGGTGGTGTAAATATTTCTGGTGTACACGGTAAATTACCAGATAGTATGCAGAAATATTTTGGTGTTGAAGACGCTGATTTTTTTGCTTGTGGATTAAGTCTTGTTATTCATCCTAAAAGTCCTATGGTGCCAACTGTACATGCTAATTGGCGTTATTTTGAAATGTATGATCAAGATGGCAATATTGTAGACCAATGGTTTGGTGGTGGCCAGGATTTAACTCCCTATTATTTGTTTGAAGAAGACGCAAAACACTTCCATCAAACCTGCAAAACTGCTTGTGATAAACACAGTCCCAACTTCTACCCAAAATACAAGGCACGTTGTGACGAATACTTTTATAACGAACACAGAAACGAAGCGCGTGGTTTAGGTGGTTTATTTTTTGACTATTGCAAAGCAAGTAATGAGATGACCATGGAAAACTGGTACGATTTCGTTACTGAAGTTGGTGATAGTTTCTTAGAAGCTTATGTCCCAATTGTTGAAAAGCGTAAAGATTTGCCATACACTCAAGAACAACGTGATTGGCAGGAAATACGTCGTGGTCGTTATGTAGAATTCAATTTAGTACATGATAAAGGCACGCTTTTCGGACTTAAAACCAATGGCAGAATTGAGAGTATCCTCATGAGTTTGCCACCACATGTGCAATGGGTTTACGATCATCATCCAAAAAAAGGAGGCGAGGAAGAAAAATTGATAGATGTTTTACAAAACCCTAGAGAATGGGTTTAACTTTGTCATTCTGAAAAAAGTGAAGAATCTCTTTTTTAAAGACTCTTCGTTTCACTCAGAATTATATTATAAATTAAAGTTATATGTTCCCAATACGAAGAAACCGAAGATTAAGAACTAGCGAAGCCATTAGAAGTTTAGTTAGAGAAACTTACATCACACCCAATGATTTTTTAGTGCCTCTTTTTGTGGTTGAGGGTAATGGCATAAAAGAAGAAATAGCCTCAATGCCAAATTATTATCGTTTTAGCCTAGATTTACTCCAGTACGAAGTTAAAATGCTATGGAGTTTGGGATTAAAATCGGTATTGCTTTTTGTGAAAGTAGATGATAAATTAAAAGACAACAAAGGGACTGAAGCTTTAAATCCAAACGGTTTAATGCATCGCGCAATAAAAACTGTAAAAGACGTCTGCCCTGACATGTTGGTGATGACAGACGTGGCTTTAGATCCATTTTCATCTTATGGACACGATGGCATTGTTGAAAATGGAAAAATTATAAATGATGCTACAGTTGAAGTTTTAGCCGAAATGAGCATTTCTCATGCGGAAGCTGGAGCCAATTTTGTCGCACCAAGCGATATGATGGATGGCCGTATTCTTGGCATTCGTGAGGCCTTAGACCAATCAAATCTAATTGATGTTGGTATTATGAGCTACTCTGCTAAATATGCCTCTGCTTTTTATGGTCCTTTTAGAGATGCTTTAGATTCTGCTCCAGTAGATATGTTAGATATTCCTAAGGACAAGAAAACCTATCAAATGGATTTTGCCAATCGTGATGAAGCTTTAAGGGAAACCGAAATGGATATTAACGAAGGTGCAGATATCGTTATGGTAAAACCTGGACTTTGCTATTTAGATATCGTAAGAGACATTAAAAATACTTTTGATGTGCCACTTGCTGTGTATCAAGTGTCTGGAGAGTATGCCATGCTTAAGGCTGCTGCAGAAAAAGGCTGGTTAGATCATGATGCCGTAATGCTCGAGCAAGTAACCTCTATTAAAAGGGCAGGTGCAGATATCATAGCAAGTTATTTTGCTAAGGATGTTGTGAAATTGATTTCGTAACTTCGTAATAATTTAAACCAAAAAAATTAATGGGCTTACTCATATTCTACGCCATCATTTCTATTTTCTTTTCTTTTTTGTGTTCTATTCTAGAGGCTGTATTACTTAGTATTACACCCACTTTTATCAACGTTAAAAAGAAAGAAGGTAAAACTTATGCTAGTGAACTTGAAGAACTTAAAAGAGATGTTGACCGCCCGTTAATTGCCATTTTAACCTTAAACACCATTGCCCATACAGTCGGCGCCATTTTAGTGGGTGTACAAGCTAAAGTGGCTTATGCCGAACTATATGGAAATACTAAAAGAAGTTTACTGGGCTTAGAATTTACCGAAGACGTTATGGTGGGTTTAGTGTCTACCGTAATGACCATCTTAATTCTAGTAGCTTCAGAAATTATCCCAAAAACCATTGGAGCAACCTTTTGGAAACAATTAGCCAACTTTACAGCAAAAGCCTTAAAAGTTCTAATCTTTCCTTTAAAATGGACAGGTATATTATGGCTATTACAGCTTACTACAAAACTTATTGGTGGCAAAGGACACGGCAGTGTATTGAGCAGAGAGGGGTTTGTTGCCATGGCAGATATTGCCCATGAAGAAGGAGTTTTTGAAGAAAGCGAAAGTAAAGTAATTAAAAATCTGCTTAACTTTAAAGAAGTACGTGCTAAAGATATTATGACGCCTCGTACGGTACTGAAAACTGAAAACGAAACCATGACGGTCAGAGATTTTTTTGAAGCTAATTCCAATATTCGCTTTTCTAGAATCCCAGTATTTACCGAAAACCCTGATAATATTACCGGCTTAGTACTAAAAGATGAAGTTTTTAAAGAAATGGGCTTGGGTAATGGTGATAAATTATTGTCCGAAATTAAGCGTAGCATCATTATTGTAAATCGTACATTGCCTATTCCAAAGCTTTTTGAGCAATTGGTAGAAAGCCGAAACCACATGGCTCTAGTAGTAGATGAGTACGGTTCTGTTAGTGGAATCGTTACCATGGAAGATGTTATTGAAACATTACTTGGACTTGAAATTATGGATGAAAGCGATAATGTATCTGACTTACAATTACTTGCCAGAAAAAGCTGGGAAACCAGAGCTAAACGTTTAGGCTTACTAGATGATGACAATCCTGAAAATTAATGGATGTCTGCTGTATTGAAACACCTATTGGATACGCCAAAATTGTTGGCGACCATAATGGTATAACTTCTGTTTCAATATTAGACAAGCCTGAAAACACCTCTGAATATATTCCAGAACCACTTACAGATTGTGTTTCTCAACTAAAAGCATATTTCAATAATCAACTTAGAACTTTCGACTTAAAATTAAATCCTAAAGGCACAGATTTTCAGAAAAAAGTCTGGAAACAACTTGAAGGAATACCTTATGGAAAAACTATCTCTTATTTAGATCTTGCTAAACAACTTGGAGATGCCAAAACCATACGTGCTGCGGCAAGCGCAAACGGCAAGAACCCGCTTTGGATTATTGTACCTTGTCATCGCGTTATTGGCACAGATGGAAGTCTTACAGGTTACGCTGGTGGTTTACACCGCAAGCAATGGCTGCTTAATCACGAAAGTGAATACAAGCAACAGACGCTTTTTTAAAACCAATTTTACTATATTTAGAATTCTTAAATTCATCTAATGAAATTATTAAAAAAACTACTCAAATTTTTGGTCATCCTTTTTGGACTAATTATTATCGTTCTATACATTACAGATACCGATTATCTACTAAAAGCTGTGCGTACTATATACTTAAATGGTCACACCACCGCATTTTTAGAAGATTATAAGTACTTTGATAATAAAGAAATAAAAGCCAGCGATAATCCTCAGCCTTGGCCAAATCACAAAGAGTATAATTCTGTAAAACCAACCGAAGAACTTTCTAAAGCAAATAAAGATTGGGGAACAATAGCTTACGTTATCATAAAAAATGATAGTATTTGGTTTGAAGAATACTATGATGGCTTTGGTGAAGACTCAAAATCCAATTCCTTCTCGATGGCAAAAAGCTATGTGTCTGGAATGCTAGGTAAGGCTATAATGGACGGTTATATCAAAAGTTTAGACCAACCTGTTTGTGACTTTTTACCAGACTTTTGTGAAGGCAAAGCCGCTAAGATGACCGTTGGAGATTTAAGCAGTATGGCATCTGGCACAAATTGGGATGAACGCTATTATTCGCCATTTTCTATTACTACACGTGCTTATTTTGATGACGATTTGGCTAAAGTTTGTAATGGTCTAAAAGTTATTGAAGAACCAGGGCAAGCTTTTAAGTATGCCAGTGGCGACACCCAAATGCTTGCTATGGTCATTGAAAAAGCAACGGGTAAAAAACTATATAAGTATTTAGAAGAAAGCTTCTGGAAACCTTTAGGAAGTGAAAACGATGTGCTTTGGCAAGTCGATAGTGAAGATCACGATTTGGTAAAAGCCTATTGCTGTATTGCCGGAAATGCAAAAGATTTTGCGCGTTTTGGAAAGTTATATAAAGACCATGGCAAATGGAATGGTAAACAAGTATTAGACTCAGCTTTTGTGGCTAAATCCATTACTCCTCGTTTTGCTGATAGTCCTGAATATGGTTATGGTTGGTGGATGAAAGATGTTAATGGTAAAAGTTTTAAAATGATGCGTGGACACCTTGGGCAATACGTTATTGTTCAACCTGAAGACAATGTGATTATTGTAAGACTTGGACATCAGAAATCACCAGATGCTGGTATTGGAGCCTTTACATATGATATTAGTTTATACATTGATGAGGCTTATGAAATGCTCGGCTTATGATCTCAAAACTCAATCTTGAAAACATATTATTCCTAGATATTGAAACCGTTCCGGAAACGGAACACTTTTCAGAGCTAGATGCTACCAAACAGAGTCTTTGGGAAGCAAAATCTAGATACCAACGTAAAGAAGAGTTTTCCGCAGAAGAGTTTTATGACAGAGCAGGTATTTGGGCTGAGTTTGGTAAGATTATCTGTATTTCGGTTGGTTATTTTAAAATGGAAGGTGATATTAGAAATTTTAGAGTGACTTCTTTCTATGGTGAAGAAGATAAGATTCTAAAAGATTTTAAGAACCTCATCATTTCTCATTTCAGCCAAAACAAGCATTTGCTTTGTGCGCATAATGGTAAGGAATTCGACTTTCCTTATATCGCGAGACGTATGATTATACATAACATAGAATTGCCATACAAACTCAATCTCTTTGGTAAAAAACCTTGGGAAGTACCTCATCTCGATACTTTAGAGTTATGGAAGTTTGGTGATTATAAAACCTACACTTCTCTAAAACTACTAACCAATGTATTGGGTATTCCTTCACCTAAAGATGATATTGATGGCAGTGAAGTTTACCGCGTATTTTATGAGGAAAATGATATTGACAGAATCATTACTTATTGCGAAAAAGACACTGTTGCTGTAGCGCAAATTTTCTTGCGCTTACGAGGAGATGAATTGCTTCATGAAAATGAAATAAAACACATATAAAAAAGTCCTGACTTTCATCAGGACTTTTTTATTAGTTAATCATACTAAATTAAAATTACTGTTTTATAAATCTTTTAGTCATAGTGCCTTCTTCTGTAGTAAATCTTATTTGATATACTGAGCCTTCCAAAGAACTTATGTCTATCTTGTTATTTACTAAATTTCCTTTAGCAACTAAATGACCAAGTGTATTATAAATTTCATAACTAACTTCTTTA
>JASBSA010000149.1 GCA_030149175.1 Winogradskyella sp.
CTTACCATAATCACCTTCACGCTCTGCACGTTCAGCTTCAAGCTTATAGTTTTCTATTTCTTGCTTTATGTTCTGCACGTTTTCAACCGTTTCTTTTTCAGACTTCCACTTGGCATTAAGCTCATTACGTTCTTCTTTAAGATTTGCCAACTCAGCTTTTAAGGCTTTTAATTTGGTTTCGTCCTTTTCACGTTTAAGAGCTTCGTGCTCAATTTCAAGCTGCATAATCTTACGGTCTAGGACATCCAATTCCTCTGGTTTAGAGTTGATTTCCATACGTAACTTAGAAGCCGCTTCATCCATAAGGTCAATCGCCTTGTCTGGTAAGAAACGATTGGTAATGTATCGGTTTGATAACTCTACAGCACCAATAATAGCTTCGTCCTTGATACGCACTTTGTGGTGTGCTTCGTACTTTTCCTTTATACCACGAAGGATAGAAATGGCACTCTCTGTATCTGGCTCATTTACCGTTACCTTTTGGAAACGTCTTTCTAATGCTTTGTCTTGCTCGAAGTACTTTTGGTACTCATCTAGCGTAGTGGCACCAATAGCTCTTAGTTCGCCACGTGCTAGAGCAGGTTTAAGGATGTTTGCAGCATCCATGGCGCCCTGACCACCACCTGCGCCAACAAGGGTGTGGATTTCGTCAATGAACAGGACGATATCACCTTCACTAGTGGTTACTTCTTTGATAACGGCTTTAAGTCGCTCTTCGAACTCACCTTTATATTTAGCACCTGCAATTAATGCACCCATATCTAAGGCAAAGATTTGCTTGTCTTTTAGGTTCTCAGGAACGTCACCATCTATGATACGGTGTGCTAGACCTTCTGCAATGGCTGTTTTACCAGTACCTGGCTCACCAACCAAGATCGGGTTGTTTTTGGTACGACGTGATAGGATTTGAAGTATTCTACGAATCTCTTCATCGCGGCCAATAACAGGGTCTAGCTTGCCATCTTGTGCTAACTGGTTGAGGTTTTTAGCGTATTTGTTTAAGGAGTTATAGGTTTCCTCTTGGCTTTGAGACGTTACTCTATCGCCTTTACGCAGTTCTTCAATGGCTGAGTTGAGTCCTTTTTCTGTAACGCCTTGGTCTTTTAAGATCTGAGCGATTTTGCTGTTGGACTTAAATATTGCCAATATTAAATGCTCTATAGATACGTAGTCATCGTTCATTTTTTTGGCGATGATGGATGCTTCGTTTAGGACTTTGCTAGCTTCTCTGGAAATCATTAGCTCTGCACCAGAGACTTTAGCAAAACTCTGTATCTCTTTGTCTAGTATTTGTTGCAATAATGAGACATTAACATTCAGCTTTTTAAGGATGAATGGTAGTACGTTTTCATCAACTTCGAATAGGGCTTTGAATATGTGCTCGTTTTCTATTTGTTGATGCCCAAAGCCTTGTGCAAGCTGTTGTGCTTGCTGTATGGCTTCTTGTGATTTTATGGTATAATTATTAAAGTTCATATACTATTTTGTTTTAGTGTTATTGCGATGCGTAGGACGTTGTCATCTATTAAGAGATTCTTCGCTTACGCTCTGAATGACATCTTTATTGTTTTATTTTATTGTTGTGTTTGGTTATCTTTAGGCAATTATCTTACCAATTGAATTTGATAGGATAAAAACGACAAAATGACTGATTTTATTGAAATTAAAATGACGTTTTGTCTGTTGTTTGTTGTGGTTTGGTAATGGTTGTGCTACTCGGATGACCCGGCTTATACCCGAAGCACACCCGAAGGAGACCCGAAGGAAAGCCGGAGGAGACCCGAAGGAAAGCCGGAGGAGACCCGAAGGAGATACGGGTGAACCTGTTGTTTGGGGTTGCTATGCTATGGTGTTGCGGTGGTGGTTCTCGATACAAAATGTTAGTGTGTTTTACTCGAACTGACGAAGATTTTAGTTATAAAGGTTCTCGATACATCCCGACGCTGACGGTCGGGACACTCGAACTGACGTTAAAAATAGATTTAAAATGTTTAAAAAATTGTTTGGCTCATCTGAGCCTAAAGAAGAAAAGATACTGCCTTGGATTGCTCTGAACAGTATTGACCAATTGGATGCTATTGCTGAGCGGTCTAAAGGGAAAACGCAGCTTATTTTTAAGCACTCTACGCGTTGTGGGATTAGCAGAATGGTGATGAACCAGTTTGTTGCTGCCTATGATTTGGACTTACATGCTGATTTGTATTATTTGGATTTGCTGAGTTATAGGGATGTGTCTAATGAGGTGGGTTACAAATTTGAGGTAATGCACGAGTCTCCGCAACTTTTGGTGATACGCAATGGAGTCGTAGTGGCATATGCGAGCCATGGAGCAATTAACGACTTGGATTTAGCAAAATTTATCTAAAATTACGTAAAGTTACGTATTGACTTGTTGCTTTAAAAGTGCGACCTTCGCTTATCGTCTGATATAAGACATTAAAATGTCTCATATCATTAAAGTTAGGCGTCATGTAAAAAAACTGAACAATGAAAAAACACTGCTTTGTAATAATGGGATATGGCCGAAAGACCGACCCACACTCGGGTAAGACTTTTGACCTTGATAAGACTTATCTAAATATTATAAAACCAGCCGTTCTTTCAACAGGTTTAGAATGTATTCGCGGAGACGAGATTAAAGAGTCAGGACTAATTGACAAAAGCATGTATGCTCTATTAGTTCATTCTGACATTGTGATTGCTGATATTACAACATTTAATCCAAATGCTATTTATGAATTAGGTGTTAGACATGCTTCTAGACCTCACTCGACTATTATACTCAAGGAAGAAAATAACACTATCCCTTTTGATTTAAGTCACAATAAAATCTTCCATTATGCTCATTTAGGAGATGACATTGGAGTGAGTGAAGCCGAAAGGTGCCAAAAAGAATTGGCTAGTCTTATTAATGAAATACTTAAGTCACCTCAAACTGATAGTCCATTCTTTCAATACATACAAACTGTTGAGCCTTATAAACTACCAGAAGAAGAATATATATCTGCAATTAAAGAGTTGTCAGAAAAGGAAGATAAAATATTCGCATTGGTTGAGCATGCTAAGGCCGAGATGAAGAATAGTAATTTTTCAAAGGCAGCAGAACTTTGGAAAAAGGCTAATAAAAAAGTTGATAATGAACCTTATTTCATACAACAATGGGCATTGGCAACTTATAAGTCAAAAAAGCCAACTGAAAGAACAGCATTATTAGATGCAATTGGTATTATAGATAATCTAGAAATTGAAGGTAAAAAGCCGAATGATCCCGAAACACTTGGAATTACAGGAGCTATCTACAAAAGACTTTGGCTATTAGACAATGATGTCGAATATCTAAATCGAGCGATAGATTATTATGGGAAGGGATTCAAAATAAACTCTGACTACTACACAGGAGAAAATTATGCCCTCTGCCTTGACTTTAGAGCTGAAGTAGAAAAAGACAATGATGAAAAAATCTACTATAAAATTGAAGCTAAGAAGACTAGAAAAGCTATTCTGAATATTCTAGATGACCTGTTGTCAGAAGACGATTATGAAAACAGACATGACATTAAATGGATTTATGCTTCCTACTCTAATTGTTCTTTAGCTTTAAATGACCTTAATTCACATAAAACATTTGAAGAAAAGTTTTATTCTGAAAATCCTGACAATTGGGAAGCAGAAACTTATGAAGACAGTAAAAACCACATTAAAAATATAACCTGACATGTCAAGAAGAAAAGTATTCCTTTCATATAGTAAAGCAGATAAAAACGCAGTAGACGATTTTTGCGAGAAATTTGGTAAGACCTTCATTCGCAGGGGAATGAAAATGGAAGATGACTTAATCAATTCAACAGATACAGATTATGTTATGGCACAAATAAGAAAGCGATATTTGAAAGACTCTACTGTAACAATAGTGCTTTGTGGAAAATGTACGTGGTCTAGGAGATTTGTAGATTGGGAAATTCAATCTTCTTTAAGAAGATCGCAATTCGGACCGCCACCAAACGGTTTAATAGGCATTCAACTATGGAAATCATATAATAGTGTTCCTACTCGACTGTATGACAATATTCAAAGTGGATATAGTAAGTTTTACCCTTATCCTTCAAGCCATATTGCTCTTTGGAATATGATTGAATGGGCATATAATCAGAGAGTAAATCAGAATTTGATTGTAAATCCACGCGACAGATTCTCGTACAACAGAAGCTGTGAATGAAATAAAAAACACGAACGCCCAACAATGGGTATAAAACATAGGGCGGACAGTGGTTTCCGCAAGTTTCGAGTTCTTATCAAGCTTTGTCTCGGTGGACAAGTACGCAGCTCTGAAATGCTCTACGTTTCATACCCGAGACCGTTGGCATAAATATTAAACGAGATGGGAGAAGAAAAAGAAGTATCATTATCATTACCAGGTGAATGGGCTTTAAAACAAGCTTTCGGGCCTGTATTGGGTGAATTAGGAGAGGATATGAAAAAACTATATGCTCGTGGAAGAGATAAAATTTTGATCGCAGGTTACAAAAAAATCAAAAACAAAAAAGATGGAAAGAGTGCAAACTTGAGAGTCACTCGAGATGTTTTTTGGAATGGCTCATTTACGGATGATAGTATTTGTGCAGAATATTTTGGTGGTATACTCGCATCATCAAGAAGTGATGATGGAAAAGATGATAGTGGAGTTTTTTATATAGATTTAATCAAATCACTTTCGTCAAACCAATTAAAAGCTCATTATTTGATTTATACAGCTCTAAATCAATTATTAATTGTTAACTCTGAAAAAGCTAATTTAAATCCAGGACAATCGAAAGAGGTAAATAAAGAAACTGTATACTTATCTTTCGTAGAATTTAATGAAATACTTGAAAATGCTGATTTAGGTAGGGAATTACATGCATTATATTCTAAAGGACTAATTAGTAGTTTTCAAACATCGAGTCATAAAATTAGTGATGAACAAGTTCTTCCATACATAGAAGTTAATCCAACACCGCTTGGAATTCAGTTGTACGCAGTAGCACACAATGAATTAGCTAAATGGAGAAACTATGCTACTTATAATTTTGGAGAATTTAGCGAAGTAAAAAAAGCGGAATATTATGACCAAAGTATTGAGAATTTAGCGAAACGGATTTAAAAATACTTATGCCAACACCGTATATAATTCATTGCTAGTTCTAGCCTACTTACGAAAATTTGCTGGGCACAGTTTGTCATTAAGCTCTTGTGGGACTAATGACATGGATTTAGGGCTATTTGTTTAAATATAGGTAAAGTTACGTATTGGTTTTTTGTTTTAAAAGTGCGAACTTCGATTGCTAGGGCTGAACATATTTGGGTATCAATCGATATAGTTCATTGAAAGGGAACTATATCTTAACGTTAGTCACCATAACATTTAAAGAATGAGAATAGCAATTATTTTAATTTTTCTGACACTTCAAGTAAGTTGTAAAAACAGTAATGAGACGACTATTACGTCTGAGAGTTCAGCCTCCACTGAATTAACGAAGTGCAACTGCAATAATGAAGCAATTACAAAATATTACAGACTAACTAATAAAGCTGAACTTGCAATTTGTGATGATGATTTTGATAGCGCATCCAAAAATTATTCATTGGCATTTAAAGAAATAAAAAAACCTTTTGGTGCTGATGTTTATAATGCCGCACTTTCAAATCAACTCTCTAATAATTTTGATGAAAGGAATTTAAATCTTCAAACACTTATAAATAATTCTGATGATTTAAGTATGCTAAAGTCAATTTTTGTCAACACCTATATAGATGAAAACCTTTGGAATTCTTTTATAGAGAAAAGAACGACTGCATATGACCCAAGATTAAGAAATGAATTCAAAGCAATTTGGGAAAGAGATCAAATGTTTAGACCAATGTACGATACTCATGATGACACTATTCAAGCTAATCGAATACTAAATATGAACAGGATACTTTCGATAACTGATTCTCTTGGCTTCCCTTCTCAGATTGAGCTCGGTTATAGAGAATCCTTAAGAGGGCAAAATCATGATGTGGTTTTGGTTCATACATCTCAAAGAAGGAGCAGCGATAAAGACATCATTGATCTTGAACCCATTCTTTGCCAGGCAGTAAATGAGGGACGATTTGATCCTGAACAAGCCATCGCTTATCTCAATTTCCAAAATGATAAGGATAAAAGAGGTTTTGAAGTTTACTCAACTTGGCAATATCGACATCACTTGTTGCCAGATTCTCTAAATAACCAAATATGGCTTGTAAATTTGAATAAGGAAAACTATGAGTGTGCTAATGAAATAAGAAAAAAATGGAATGCTGATGAATTAGATGACATTGCAACAAAATCTGATTTTCTTTCAAGAAGTAACATACCGTTTATATTTACATCAGTTATGACATTCATAGAAAATTTGCCATCAGATCTTTCTCTGGAAGAGGCTTTGGAACACTATAAAATGGCTACTTCGGATAAAAAACCATTTGAAATAAGTAAAAAATACGGTGACTAACAATGGCTATGCGTCATAGCTTGTTCTAGTCTAGCCTTTGACAGGCTCTTGCCAACGCTTTTGAAAATTTGCTGGCGCACAGTTTGTCATTAAGCTCTTGTGGGACTAATGGTATGGATTTAGTGTCGTTTGTTTAAATATACGTAAAGTTACGTATTGACTTGTTGATTTAAAAGTGCGAACTTCGCTTATCAATCGATATAGTTCATTGAAACGGAACCATATCTTAACGTTGGCAGCAATGTAATTGGTGCATTTTTACCTGGTTTATTTCTTGGAGATTTTTTTTTGACTTTTATGCCAGATAAATCAAAAAAACTCTACTTCTAAAACTAATTTTGACATCGGACTTGTTACTTCCTGTTCAATTC
>JASBSA010000158.1 GCA_030149175.1 Winogradskyella sp.
TTAGTGCCATCTCAAACCGAATTATTGGTAGATTTAGGTCTGGAAAATGAACTCGTTGGTGTTACAAAATTTTGTGTGCATCCTTCCTCGCTTCGAAAAAACAAAACCATTGTTGGTGGCACCAAAAAAGTTAATATTGAAAAAATAAAAGCGCTTCAACCAGATATTATTCTTTGTAATAAAGAGGAAAATACAGAAGATATGGTAAAAGCGTTAGAGTCCATAGCGCCAATTCATATTAGCGATGTTAATACTGTAGAAGACTGTTTGGAACTCATCAAAATGTATGGTGCAATTTTCAAAACCCCTCCCAAAGCTACAGAGTTAATAGAAGCGATTAAAATAGAAAGGGCGGAATTTCATTCTAAAAAAACATCTAGACAGAAACCAAAAGCGGCTTATTTTATTTGGAAGAATCCATGGATGGTTACTGCATCAAATACGTTTATCAATACAATGGTTAATGAGGCTGGTTTCATTAACGTTTTTGAAAACGAAGAACGTTATCCCGAAATCAGTCTAGGCAATTCTAAATTAAAAGAAGCAGATTGTATTTTACTATCAAGCGAGCCTTATCCTTTTAAAAACAGGCATGTTGATTTCTTTAAAGAACAGTTTCAAAATAAAAAAGTAGAAATAGTAGATGGAGAAATGTTTTCGTGGTATGGAAGTAGGCTTCTTAAGTCTTATAACTATTTTCAACACACATTTTATTAAATAAAAAAAGTCGGCACCTAACTAAAATACCGACTTTAATCTAACTAACTGTTCTAATCTTTTTTAAGACTTAATCTCTTTTGCAATGCAAAGATGTTGACTTTTCGTGGTTTAAATGTTATGTTAATATTAGCATATAATTAAATGTAGTTTAATAACTTATGCTAAAACTTTATCAATCATGAAAAAAATTATACTACTATTGGTCTTTGTTATATCAAGCTCATTTCTAATGGCCCAAGATTCTAGTTGTAAGTGTTGTACCTTAAAACACTCAGAATTCGATTTTTGGATAGGAACTTGGGAAGTTACAAACCCTGACGGTAGTGAAGCTGGAGAAAATACTATTAAAAAGGAACAGGAGGGATGTGTGCTACAAGAAAATTGGACGAGTGCTACGCCAGGCTTTACTGGCACGAGTAATAATTTTTATAATATTAAAACAGAGCAGTGGGAGCAAATCTGGGTAGATAATCAAGGACAGAGTTTGCATTTAAAAGGGAACAAAATCGGTAATCAAATGGTTTTACAGACTGATAAGGAAACCAATGCAGAAGGAAAAATAACGTATCATCGTGTTACTTGGACAGACAATGAAGACGGAACCGTAAGGCAATTATGGGAAACCATAACAGAAGGGAAAGATACTATAATAGCTTTTGACGGTTTGTATAAGCCCAAAAATTAGTTGATTTGTAGGTTTGTATCACCAATAACAAATTTAAGCTTATTAAGTTGATGCAAAATCTTTGTAGCTTTAAACTCCGAGAAATCACTAAGTGCATGGTCTGTTTGCCTCAAGTTGTAAGCATCCTCAATTAGTCGTAGGTATTCCTGATTTAATTTTAACCTTTTTCGGAGCAAACGTTTTGAATTCTGCACGGCAAATAAAATATGAGTTAGTCTTCTAAGTTACTAAAAAATAAGTATATAAGATGCGGATTAAAGATAAAAATAATGTTAAATAATTAATCTTGAAGCGCAAAAACCTTTTTCAATAAATCCGTGGTTCTTGATGATACTTTGTTTCTAATTTCTTTCTCTTCAACTGCAATCATTGTGTAAACCCCTTTCAAAGCTTCGTTGGTAACATAATCTGTCAAATCTGGATTTACATTATTGGTTAAAGGCAAATTGTTATACTTCGTAATAAGATTGGTCCAAATTTGGTCTGCACCTACTTTTCCAAAAGAATTACTTATAACAGGTTTAAATTTGTCATAAAGCTGTGTTTGTGTTTTAGAAGTCAAATATGTGGTTGCAGCATTGTCTTCGCCCAACAAAATATTCTTGGCATCATCAAACGTGATGTCTTTTACAGCACTCACAAAAATTGGTGTAGCTTCCTTAACAGCATCTTCCGCAGCTCTGTTAAGTGCTTTAATACCTTCGTCAGCTAAACTGCTTAACCCTATTTTTCTTAGAGCATCATCCACTTTTTGAAGTTCTTCAGGTAAAAGAATTTTTACTAATTCATTTTTATAAAACCCATCGGTTTGAGTCAGTTTGGTGACCTGTTTGTCAATACCCATATCCAAAGCCTGTCGTAAACCCGCAGCGATATCAGCATTGCCTATACCGCCAGATTGAGGTAATTGATTTACAACGTCTTGAAGTTCGGCACAAGCCGTAAAATTCAGAATAAATAAAAAGGCTAAAATTCTTTTGAACATTGTTTGAAGATTTATGGTTATGGCAAAGATAATTTAATTAGTTATGAATTTTAAGCAATTAAATCATTTAAACTATTCACAACTAAACGCAGAAATTTTTATAAATTCAGTAAATTTGCACCTTAATTAAGCAAGATTTTTACGAATGGAACAAATCGCACCATATAAACCAAAACACAAAGTACGAATTGTAACTGCAGCCTCTCTTTTTGATGGGCACGACGCAGCCATAAATATAATGCGTCGTATCATCCAAGCTACAGGAGTAGAGGTGATTCATTTAGGTCACGATAGAAGTGTAGAAGAGGTTGTAAATACAGCTATACAAGAAGATGCCAATGCAATAGCAATGACATCTTATCAAGGTGGGCACAATGAGTACTTTAAATATATGTACGATTTGTTGAAAGAAAAAGGTGCAGGCCACATCAAGATTTTTGGTGGTGGAGGTGGAGTAATTCTTCCTGAAGAGATTAAAGAATTAATGGATTATGGTATTACTAGAATCTATTCGCCAGATGATGGAAGAGAAATGGGATTACAAGGAATGATAAACGATTTGGTTGAAAAATCGGAAGCCCCTTCCAGCTTCCCCAAAGGGGAAGAGCCAAAAGTATCTAATGAGGACGCGTCAGCATTATTGAGCTTAAGTGCTGAAGACTTGCAGAAAGAATTAAAAAATAAAAATGTTAATGTTATTGCTAGGTTAATCTCTCTGGCAGAAAATAATCACGATGATTTTGAGATTTTGGTTTCTCGTTTGAGTGAGAGTTCTTCCCCTTTGGGGAAGGTAGAAGGGGCAGTCCCAGTCCTAGGAATCACTGGCACAGGAGGTGCAGGGAAATCATCTCTAGTTGATGAGTTGGTAAGACGTTTCTTAATTGACTTTCCAGAAAAAACCGTTGGTTTAATTTCTGTAGATCCATCTAAACGTAAAACTGGTGGTGCACTATTGGGTGATAGAATTCGTATGAACGCGATTAATTCACCTCGTGTGTATATGCGTAGTTTGGCAACTCGTCAATCTAACCTAGCGCTTTCTAAATATGTTAACGAAGCCGTGGAGGTTTTAAAAGCTGCTGAGTACGATTTAATCATCTTAGAAACATCTGGTATCGGGCAATCAGATACCGAAATATTAGAGCATAGCGATGTGTCACTTTATGTAATGACACCAGAATTTGGTGCAGCGACACAGCTTGAAAAAATCGATATGTTAGATTTTGCCGATTTAGTTGCTATCAATAAATTCGATAAACGT
>JASBSA010000003.1 GCA_030149175.1 Winogradskyella sp.
CCATGAAAATCTAGTTGTGTTTGCACTGCATATCGATCTGACGGAAATGCATCACTTTCAATTACAATTTTGTATTTGGTCTTTGTTGGTTGATAAAAACTAACCATTAGCAAGTGTAGGTTAGTGGTTAGCGTGTTCATCACTACAACTTCAATAGGTTTTGCGCCTACGATTTTCGCCATGCTTTCAGTCAAGAATTCGTGATAAGGCATCCATGGATTTTTGGCTTCAAAATGTCCTTCTACACCAAGGTTTGCCCAATCGTTTAATTCCTGTTGAATGTATTTTTGTGTGCTTTTTGGCTGTAGTCCAAGCGAGTTTCCTGTAAAATATAACCAATCATTTCCGTCTTTGTCTTTTGGAATATGAAATTGACTGCGGTACTGAGCTAAAGGATCGTTTTGGTCTTGTGTTTTTGCGTAATCAAGACCTGTTTTATAGTTAGACAATGTAGTATTGATTTTTCAGTTTGTAACAAAAATAAGGATTTAATATGAGGGATTAAAGGTGTTTTTAAGCATTAAAATTTTAAGTATCTTTAGAAAAAAGAAGTCTAATTTAAAAATTCTCACAATTGTGAAAAAAGTATATGAGTAAGACAAAAGAATATACTAACGGTGAAGTCTCTGTTGTTTGGGAGGCTGAAAAATGCATACACTCTGCAATGTGCGTAAAGGGTTTACCAAATGTTTTTCAACCTAAAGAACGACCTTGGATAAAAATTGACTCCTCAACAACCGATAAAATTATTGAAACCGTTAAAAAATGTCCTTCGGGAGCACTGAGCTATTATATGAATGACACTGAGGACAAAACATCTGAGACTTTAGAAACTAAAATTGAGGTATTAGAAAATGGTCCGCTCTTGATTTATGGAACACTTAAAGTTACTCACAAAGATGGAAAACAAGAAACCAAAAACAAAACAACAGCGTTTTGTCGTTGCGGTGCTTCACAAAACAAACCATACTGTGACGGAGCTCATATTAAGCAAGATTTTAAAGGATAAAAAAAGCACTTTAACTCGTAAATTAAAGTGCTTAAATATATAGACGCCATAAGGCGGAAAATGTAAGCTATACGTTTTAAGTCGGTTTGACCCACGTGAAACTTACATTATAGGTTTCAAAAGTAATGCCAAAATTTTTAATTTCCTTATTCTAATGTTACGCTAACATCTGTGAAATTTAAATTCCAATTACCATTATCCTTTTTATGATCTATTGCAATCTTAATTCCATTAAAATTCTGATAGTTTTCAAACGTATTAGACAATGATGGTTTTAGAGAATTTCCCTGCCTGTAAGACCATTCTTTAATTAAATAGTTCTCATCAAAATAAATATCGTAAGCATCACCTGGTGTGTAACCACCTTCAATAGGATATGTAACTGTAATCATATCTAACTCTTCTTTATGTATTGGTGATTCTACTTTTTTAACTTCTGAAATTGTTGCTGTTTTGTCCCAAACCAACTGAAATGGTACCAAAAGCCAAAATTTGTCATTTATAAAAGCTTTGTCTATGCTAATATTCGTTGAGTCGATTTTACTCCTTTCTATTACAACTATTGAATCTCTACCTATTGAATAGGTTACTCTGTCTTTCTTTGGTTCCCAAGTCCATCTTCTTCCATTTCCTTTAATTGAATCTCTATCAACCTTAAACGTAAAAGCTACTTTTTCAACATCTTTCCAATTCTCGTAACCGTGAGCATTGGCAATTTTCTCAGCAATACTCAATTCTATTACTTCTTCCTCAATAGTAGTTTCTTTCTTTTCGGATTTACATGACGAAAGAATTAATAGGCATATAAAGCTCAAGTAAAACGGTTTCATATAAAAAGATGTTTTAAATTACATCAAAATTAATCAACCATGGATAAGTACGCTAATTATTTTGATGTTAATAAGGAAACCTGGAACAAAAAAGTAGCT
>JASBSA010000010.1 GCA_030149175.1 Winogradskyella sp.
GCGTCAATCATTTTGTATTTTGAATCTAAGTAACGTTGCGTAATAGATTTCATGAGTTTTTTATGAAATACTATGCCTGCAACACCTAATAAAATAAGTAATGCTATACCTGCCTCAAAACCGACTAACCAGTTCATAAGTGCAAAAATACCCATTGGTAAGATCATTAACGGTAGACCAATAATCCACTGCACCGCTCCTGTGCCTTGATAGTTGAATGCTGCACGTTGATTGAGATCTATTTTCTTTCTGTTGAAAGATCCTCCGTATAGCATTATATGAGAATTAACTCCGATATTATATATGGCTGCTGCAAAATGTGCAATAAGAATTTTCCAACCAAAATAGACATAGGGAATACTCAAAACAAACATAATCACTACACTAAGTATCATTAATACAAATTTAGATCTCAAGTATTGTTCATACTTAATGTTCTGACTCATTAGCATTTTGTAATAACCACTATCCCAAGCAGGAATGAATTGACCAAAGTTGATTAAGAAAATTCCTGTAACGAATATACCGATGAAAGGAAATAACCAAACCATATCTCTATAAATTGGTTGCGGATAGAAAAACAAACCGTAAACAAGTCCTATGACCATTATAAACACCGATGACTTTGTTCGCTTATTTCTCCAAATTAATTTTAAATCTAACTGCATAAAAGGCGCAATGTCTCCAAAACGATTAGTCCAAGATAGATCAGCAGCTTTCACTTCAGCAACCTTAGATTTTAATCCACTATCTAAAAATAGTTTTTCTCTTAATATTTTAAAATTGAAAGCATACGTTATCGCTAACAATACTATTGGAATCAGGATTAAAACCGGATTGTTAGAAATGCCCATAAAAGCATCACCAACCAAAGACGTCATTGATACGATATCGAAATACTCTAAACCATAAAGCACACCAACCATTGCTAATAATGGTAAAAATGGTAAATCGGTTTTTGAGGATAAAGCTTCAATGATAAAGTTTAAGAAATTAATAATGAGTACCACAATTATTAATGCAAACATCCAAGGCAGTATCTGAGAAGTTTCGTAACCCTCCTTGATAAGCATTATACTAAATGGAATTATAGCAAATAATGGTAAAAAGTTAAAAAACGACAATGCAGATTTACCAAGCACAAAATGCACAATAGTTGAGCGTTTAATTGGTAAGGTTAATAGTGGCTTTACACTCATTACTGGTAGCTTTTGCAAAAAGAAACGCATCATTAAATCGATCATAAGCCAATAAAACAAAAAGCCATTGGCTATTACAAATGAATCTTGATCTGGATAGGCTTTCTTTAAAATAAAAAGTAAGCCAAACCCTAAACCTAAGAACATAACGACAAAGTAAAGTGCCAAAAAGACGAGAAGGATATTTAATGCTAGGCTCTTTTGCCAGTATGACGAGCGGAAATATTGTTTCCACTCTAAATTTAGAAAGTGCTTTATCATATACTCGTAGTTAGTTGGTTTGTAGTGTTAGTATCTAAAAATACCGATTTGTTACAATGAGAATTCTGGATAGGTTTCATTTAAAAGCTCTTCAGCCTTATTAGGAATAAGCTCAAAGCTGATATAGTTTAGCAATAATAGTATTGTATAGACTACGGAAAGACCTATTATAGCGTAAATATTCATTGAGAACTCATCCGAAACAACCAAAGTATGGTGTACCTGAGACAAAACAATTAAAGAGGTTATACCGGCCTGTTTAAAAATCAACTCTTCAAGCATCCATTTTTTATTGGATATTTTTCTTCGTCTTATAAACTGTCTATTGAGCCTAACGTTTTTATAAATAGTCCAAGCAGCTATAATTCCATAAAAAACTGCAGAAAGAACTCCTGCTATTTTAGATGAGAAGGAAACATAAAAAATTAGAAACAAAACTATGGTTGCTAATATCTGAGGAATTTCAAACCATTTTTTCAACTCTTTCCAAAGGTAACTCCTGTAACGTTTGTTCATGGCTTTAGCCTTTTGCTCTATGGCTTCCATAAAACCAAAAATGCCAAATTTTTTAAAAGCACTGTCTCTAGCATCTGTAAAACTAAGTTTAGGTTCATCTTGCCACATCGCTTCAATATCATTGGCTAAATGGTCTACCAGCTCGGTTTGCAAATCGTAGTGCTCTACAAAGTGCTTTCTCGTAAACGCATATAGGTCTTGTATTTGAGGTTGGGTGAGTTTCATTTTTAAACTAAACTTTTAAATCTGTTTTTATAGTCCTCTACCTTGTTCTTAGCTACCAAAACCATGGCTACTAAAAGCGCCAGAGCTAAACTAGAGAATATATAGACTACATAATTGCTTTCTATCGCATTATGGCTTGAAACGCTCCAACTAAAATGAAACATATTAAAGCCCATAGCATAAATAAAGCCCATACGCTCTAAGGCAGAGAATCGTTCTAGCTTAAACCACCTTAACTGCACAAAGTAATAAACACCAAAAATTATAAATCCGATAAGCGGCAAACCACCAACCCAACTTCTTAGCACACTGATGTCTGTTGTCATGTTAAGGCTTGTAAAGAGTAACATACAACTAAAAAAAGTGAGTAAACTAGGCCACTTAAATAAGGCCCTAGATATGTTTTGGGTTAATTGCTTATCTGTAGCTTTAATAAATGATTTGTTGTTATTAAGCAACCTGTGTTTGTTAGCAACCATATAGTCTTTAAAAATGAAGTAAAAATCGCGTTGGTCTCCTTTGTTCATCATGGCCTCTATTTCAGAAGCTACATGATCTATCATTTCAGTCCTTATATCTACATGAATGATATCCGAGTTTTCAAGATACTGGTCTATAAATTGTATGTGTTCTTTGGTTAGTTTCATACTTAGGCCAATTTTGGGTTAACCAGAGCCTGCATCGTTTTTATATACTCTGCCAGTTCTTCAAGCTTATTTGCAGTTTCTTTGGTGCCATTTTCTGTAAGCTTGTAATACTTTCGTAAACGATTATCTACCTTTGCCACTTCAACATCTAGGAGACCTTCAGCCTCAAGTTTGTGAAGCGCAGGGTAAAGTGCTCCCTCTGTAATCTTAAGCTCTCCTTTGGTAAGCTCTTTAACCTTTTGGGTTATCTCATAACCGTACATCTTATCGTTCTCGTTAAGCAACTTTAAGATGATGGTATTTAAACTCCCTTTATATAACTTTGAATTACTCATAACAATACAAATATACATAATTTTCTTATGCATAAGTTTCTTGGGTATTATTTTAATCTTAATTTCTCGTGCTATACCACACTCCTTCCTTATTTTTGCAAAAAATATTAGTAATGGCACAATTTCATACCTTAAAGATAAAATCTGTAGAAAAAGTTACCGAACATGCTGTAGCGATATCTTTTGAAGTTCCTGAATCTCTAAAAGCTAATTTTGCTTTCAAATCAGGACAATATATCACTCTAAAAACCACGTTTAATGGCGAAGAGATTCGTCGTGACTACTCCATCTGCGCGTCAAAAAACAGTGGTGATTTAACAGTTGCTGTAAAAGCTGTTGATGGTGGTACATTTTCAGTTTATGCCAATACAGAGCTAAAAACAGGAGATACTATTGAGGTTGCTGAGCCTAACGGTCGTTTTGTGTTTGAACCCAATGAAGCTAAAACAAGAACCGTTGCCGCCTTTGCTGCTGGTAGTGGTATTACTCCTGTTTTAAGCATTGCCAAAACACTTTTGGAGGAAGAACCATTTAGTAATTTTATTTTGGTTTATGGAAATAAGTCTTCTAAAGACACGATGTTTTTTACCGATTTGGTAGAAATGCAAACCAAGTACGGTAATCGTTTTCATGTCCATTTTATTTATAGTCAATCTCGTGAAGAAGGCGCTTTATTAGGGCGAATAGAAAAAAGCACTGTTAACCTTATAGTAAAAAACAAGTATGAAGCTGTAAGCATCGAGGCTTTTTACTTATGCGGACCAGAAGCCATGATTCACACCGTAAAGGATACTTTAATAGAAAATGGCATTAAAGAAAAGTCTATCTTCTTTGAGCTATTTACAGCGCCTGTTGTTGCAGAAAACGAAAATTCTGTTGAGGATTTGACCGGAAACACTAAGATTAAAGTATTGGTGGATGATGAAGAGTTTGAGTTTGAAATGTCTAAAGAGCAAACCATTCTTGAAGCGACTTTAAAACAAGATATTGACGCTCCATATTCCTGCCAAGGTGGTATTTGCAGTAGCTGTATTGCACGCTTAACAGAGGGTGAAGCCAAGATGAGACAAAACAATATTCTCACGGATAATGAAGTGGCTGAAGGCTTGGTGCTAACTTGCCAAGCGCATCCTACAACGGCAACTGTTACTGTAGATTATGATGATGTGTAAAGCCCATCCCTAACCCTTCCCAAAGGGAAGGGAATAAAGCAGATAGTCAATTCGAGTGATTTTGAGATTATCATCCATTAAAATATATTTTGATAGATGGTATCTATGCAAAGCTTAAAAAATTGTATTGTGGAGTTTTTAGGTTCCTGCTTTTGCAGGAATTGTTGTCTTTACCTTTGAGACAACAGTTGCTACAGCAATGCTTCCTGCTGCGTTTTCGTAGCCTTCAGGATATTTGTTGCCGTAAATTGAGGTTGGAATTTTTGGGTATTGACTGCGATCGGCTGTGAGTTGAAAACCTTCAGGTTGATTAAAGGGTACAAAACCTGAAAATGGATGTGTTACGCCCCAAACCGTAATGACTTTTACACCAAACATCGCTGCTAAATGTCCATTGCCAGAATCCATAGCAAGCATCAATTTTAAATTTGAAATTAGTGCCAATTCCTCTTTAAACGATAATTTTCCTGCGACAGAAATAACATTATTGTATTTAGCTTCAAATGCATTGAGCACTTCTATTTCTTGTTCTCCTCCACCAAATAAGATAACCTTATAATCTTTAGATAACTCCGAAATAACCGTTTCCATGTTTTCAAGCGGATACATTTTACTTTCGTAAGCTGCAAAAGGTGCTATACCAACTAGAGTTTCATCAGTATTAATATCTAAATCTAAAACTGTTTTGGTTAAAGGTTTTGCTTTTGGAAATTTTGGCTGCGATAAATCAACCGGAAAGCCCAATGCTTTAAACACATCTGCATAGCGTTGATGTGTGGTTTTTAGTTGTTTTACGGCTTCACCAGAAACTAAAGCCTTCTTCTGTGCTCTGCCTTTATCTATCTGAATTACTTTTTTTCCGAAGAAAAACAGCTTCAAAATTTTACTTCGTAAAACGTTGTGTAAATCAGCAACGACATCAAAGCCTAACTTTCTAAGTTCTTTTGATAGTTTATAAAGCCCTAAAATCCCTTTATGTTTGCCTTTTAAATCAGCGACATAAACCTCAACATTTGGAATACCTTCAAAAAAAGGTTTAAAAAATGCTCTGGTAACAACCGTTACTTTTACTTGTGGATGTTGTGAGGTTAATGCACGCAACACAGGCACTGTCATAGCAACGTCTCCCATTGCCGAAAATCTTATGACGAGTATGTGATTAGGTTGAGACATTAACTTCAAAAGATGAGATTCTAAAACAACACTTCAATGCTTCGACTTCGCTCAGCACAGGCTTGCTCAGTGTGACAGCTCAGGGTGACAATTTATTTTTGCCCTCTTAAAACAGGATTAAGCTCATCGTCGTTGTACATTTTCATTTGTTTGTAAACTTTCATGTACTTATCTCCGTTCGCTATATCTGTTAATAAATCGTCAATTGCAGTACTCAAATCTTTACGTTGCTCTAGTAAAACGTCCAATTTCTTTTGGCAAGCTGCTTTATGATCTTCGGTAGCATCTTCTCTCACTGTTTCTAAATGCATATGATAGATTTTTAATGCCAATATAGAAAGTCTGTCTATAGCCCAAGCAGGACTTTCAGAGTTAATTTTAGCATCCGCCTTTACGGCAACATCTTTATATTTATCTAAGAAGTAGCTATCGATATATTCAACCGTATCGGTTCTGTCTTGGTTAGAAGCATCAATCATACGTTTTAATTTTAATGCCGCAACAGGATCGATATTTGGGTCTCTAATAATGTCTTCATAAGCCCACTGTACTGTATCTATCCAACATTTTCTGTATAACAAATGAGCAATTACATCTTCATTTTTATCATACTTATTTGTAAAAGGTTGTTCTACCGTATTTAAAACTTTATAGGTTTTAATAACATCTTGAAATATACTGTTTGCTTTATCTGAAAACATATCGAATTATTTAGTTTGAATATGCAAATATACTTTGAATTATTAACTTAGCCATTCAAGA
>JASBSA010000015.1 GCA_030149175.1 Winogradskyella sp.
CTTAAATAAAACCTATTTGAATATTGAAACTATTGTTTATATTTGCAGTCCTTTTGCAGGCGTGGTGGAATTGGTAGACACGCTAGACTTAGGATCTAGTGCCGCGAGGTGTGCGAGTTCGAGTCTCGCCGCCTGTACTAAAAAAAGCTTCAGTTATTTCTGAAGCTTTTTTATTGGATATATCTTAAATCAATAAAGCGAGACGAGAAGTTTATGCTGAGCGAAGTCGAAGTAAGTCTCACCGCCTGTACAGATAAGATTCTTCAAAATTATGAAGGGTCTTTTTTTGTTTTAATTCTAGATTAAAAATAAATTCTCACTACAGCATTAGTGGTTAGTCCTAATGAAAGTCTTGTGAACTTGTCTACTTCGTTATTTGTGTTTATTCTGTAGAAATTATTTATTAAATTCTCCCTGTTAGAAATGTTCCAAATAGAGAATCCTAACTCTGATCTAAACGTGTTATTGATTTTAAACTTAAACAATGCAGAGGCATCAATTCTAAGATAGTCAGCTAATCTTTCATTATTTGCATTGTCAAAATTAACAGTGTTGTCTATTATTTCATTGTTGGCAAGAGGGACTGATGTTGGTTGTCCGGTTCTGTAATTAATCCCAGCAGAGATATTCCAAGATTTGTTGCTGAATGTAGTTCCCAGTGTAACTGAATGTGTAATGTCGAAATTACTAGGAAATTCAATTTCATCTAACATTTCAAAAGTATAAGTATTGTTTATATACGAGTAGCTAAGCCACGTATTAAAATGTTTGATGTTTTTACGAAGTAAAAGCTCTAGTCCATAAGCTGTATAACTTCCTTTTTCTCTTGTAAACTCATACTTTGTGGTGAAACTTTGACTTTGTGTTGTTATACCATCAACTTCTTTATAAAATCCTTTAGCATCCAATAACCAATTATTGTTTTTATAAGTTACGCCAAAAGAGGCTTGTTTGCTCTGTATAATAGGTATGCTGTCGTTATCGGTAAGTTGCCAACGTCTTCTTTCAATACCTAAAAAGTCGTTCTGAAAGTTTATAATCTGAGAGGTGCTTTGGTGCTTAAACTCGCCTTGAGCTTCAATTTGAATATGTTGATTAATTGACTTTCTAATGCTTAGCCTAGGTTCAATAATTAGTTTACTGAATTGGGTTAAAAAATTTCCTCTTATACCACCTCTAATAGAAATGGTATTACTCTTGTTTTTAAACCAAGCTTGCCCAAATATGGCATGCTCACGCAGTACTTCTTCATCACGTCTTACAAAACGAGGGCGATCGATATCATTTAAGTTTATGACTTCTGTTTCTGTAAATTGATAGCCAAGGTTATAGACCAAAAGGTTATGCTCAAAGCGATTATTTAACTTAACACTAGTTTCTGACACGCTGTTCTCTTGCAAAAAGCGTTGTTGTTCTAGTATGTTGGCATTAATGGCGTTTAATTTATAATCTGTATTATAGATGTTGATGCTAGAACTTAGTTTTTCGCTCCATAATCTTTTGTAGCTTGCACCAAAAGCAGTACTTGTTTGGGAAGCACTACTTTGGCGCGTTTGATTGCTATTATTAATTATAGCATTTTCGTCAAAACTTAAATTATTATTTACAAGAATGAAATTTAAACGAAGATAATCTTTATCACTTGGTTGGTATAACCAGCGTAAAGCGGCATCATGAAAGTCGAAATCTCTGTCAGAATTAGTGACATTATCTACATTGGTTTGAGCTTCTGTTTCTTGGGTTATTCTGTCAAAATAAACCTCATAAGTGGGTGTCCTAATTAGATTATCTAAAGATTTTCTAGAGGCGATTTGAAGGGAAGATTTTTTTCCAACAGGAATATTTGAAAAAAGTTCTGCATTTAAAAAATTAACACCAAAAACACCGTTAAATTTTGAATCGATTTGCTCTTCTGTTTTCATATGTATTGTACCAGAAACACCATCGGTTAATGCAACGTCCGAACCATTATTGATGATACTTACTTTTTGGGTCATCAGTGGGTTAAAACTAGAAATGAGACCAAAAAAGTGCCCTGTTTGATACATTTTAACGTCATCCCAAAGCATAAGACTTTGATCGTGCGAGCCACCTCTAATATTAATGTTAGACACTGTTTCGTCAACACTTAAAATGCCTGGAAGAGCCTGTACGGTTTGTAATACGTCTGATTCTATTAACCCAGGCAATAAGCTAAATTTTTTATAATCTATAGACGTGGTCCAATCTTGCCTTTTATCAATACCTTTTACAAGATAAGTTTCAATAAGCACAGGAGCAATAACTTCTTCTTGCATCAAAAGAGGTATGGTTACGCAGTCCTCTAGGTTAAAATATGAAGCTTGCCGCTCAATAGTTTTAAACCCTAGGTGTCTTATGGTGAGTAGTTCGTTTTTAGATTTCAACTCAATTTCAAAATAACCGTTTTCATCAGATATAGTGTAAGCAGATTTTCCATTAATGGAGGCATTCTCAATTGCTAATTGGGTTTCTGAGTCTTTTATAAAACCACATATTGATATGGTTTTAGAGATGGTATAGACATAATCACTTACCTTTTCAAAAACTAAATTAGTTTGTTCTTCTAATTTTTTAAGTTTTTTTGAAAGGCTTAATTCTTCAGTTAATGGTACAACAACAATGTCTTTTAACAAGCTGCTCTCATAGTTAAATGTTACAGAGTGCTGCTTGGTTATTTTTTCTAAAACTGTAGATATTGAGACGTTTTGTAATTCTGTTTGTCCTTTTAAATTCAGACTAGAGAATATGGAAAAAATGAAACAGAATATATAAATTTTAGTTCTACTCATTCCTTGTAATGACCACTTTGTTGTTTTCAATAGTATAGGTCAGTTCAAGGGGTATGGTTATAGATTTTAAGGCCTTGTTGAGATCGCTGTGCTCAAAAGCACCTGTGAAATTAGAATTTAAATTTGTTGGATATTGAACATCAATTTTAAAATGAGTCTCAAGTTCATTCATAACCTCAATGAATGGAGCGTTTTCAAAAACACTCATATTTTTTAGCCAGTAAGGTTCAGCAACGGCAATTTTTGATTTTATTCCTTTATCTAAAACTAGGCTGAACTCTGTTCCTGCAGGTAGCTTAACATCTTTGTCATTGTATGTAACCTGCACAAGGCCTTCATAGCACGATACCTTAAAAATACTATCTCGCGAAGTGACATTAAATTCCGTTCCTAGAACGCTCACTGTACCATTAGAAGTATTAACATCAAAACGATTCCCTTTCTCAACATCAAAAAAGGCTTCGCCATTAAGCTGTAAAACTCTATTCTTATCCCAGTTATTCTCGTTAAAAGCCAATTCTGACAATTCATTTAGCTTTACAATTGAGTTGTCTGGCAGTGTAATTGTTGAGTTTTCATTGGCCAGAGTTTTTATTTGCGTTTCTTGATTAAAGAAAAAAGTAAAATATAGGCCTAGTGCAACAATAACCATACTAGCTACTTTTAAAAGCGGACTCTGCCAGCCAATATGTCTTACAGGAGTTTTGTGTTTTTTGTAGCGTTCGTTAAAGCTATTAAAGTCACTTATTTCCGAATGGTTTGAAGCTTTAAAATGCTTCGCGTAGTCTACGATATAAGTGCTAAAATCAGCGTCGTCTAGTTGCTGAAAGACTTCTTTTTCAGCAGTAGAGAGCTCATTTTTTAACCATTTTTCTATTAATTCATCCTTCTTCATAAGATGTTCTATTTATTATATAACAACCTTCTTTGTGTTTCTCCTGATTATTTTTTTCTAAAGGCTTCAAGTTTGTCTTTCAGAATATTAAAAGCACTATAAATTCTATACTCTACAACCTTTTGAGTAATGTTTAGCATCTGAGCAATTTCTTTATGGGTCTTCCCTTCAACCTTACTCAGTAAAAAAGCAACACGTTGTTCTTCTGTTAGTGACTCTAAAACGTTTTGGTAGCGCTTTGCAAATTGTTCTTTTTCTAAAATAAATTCCGGTGTTTCGTAAGTGTAATTTTTAGGGCTTTCTTGCTGGTGTTTTAGAACTACTTTTTGGTGTTTAAGTTCGTTAAGCACCAAGTTATTTGCTACGGTGAACAGAAAAGATTTTGCTTTTGAAAGATGTACTGTCTTACAATTGTCCCAAAGCTTAATAAAGGCTTCTTGTGCTTTGTCATCTACATTAATTTGAGAACCAAACTTGTAATATAAAAAGTTATGTAAATCTTGTCCTAAGCTATTATATACACGCTCAAAAACGCTTTCTTTACAGATATCTTCAGGTATGTTTTTACTCACAACATCTATTTTGCTTTAAAAATAGTATAATTTTTTTATGAAATCCATCAGGAGAAATGCAATAAGAGTTGTTCTATAAAAAAGTTTCATTCAAATTTAAAAGATGAATACTTCAAAAGCTACTAAGAAAACGTCAAGATTAATCCTCTCTCTGATAAATATGAAGAGGGAAGAACTAATACTTTGTGATCAAAAGGCGATAGCGCTCAGCAAACAACTAAATTATATTGATAATAATGAAGCTAACCGATGCAAACTAAGATTGGCAAAACAGCGCAGAGCACAACTGCAAAAAACCATTAATAATCTTATTCAATTGGAAGAAAAAATAGAAAATTTAAAAATTTTTTCAGGAGAATGATAAATACTGTTGTTATATAAATAAAGAGACAAAACAATTAAGTAATTAACAACAACAAAAATAAAGAACTATGAAAACCCAAAGTAAGCTTATCCATTTTTTATTAAGTATTGCCCTCTTGGTATTTGCTTCATCTTGTAGAACAGAGGAAGACTTAAGTATTGACCCACCAGCCGAAGAAACACTAGAAGCTAACACGCAAACCGCAGCCTTAATGCAAAATGTTGTAATGAATGACGGATCGTCAGACAACATTATAGATAACGCAAGTTGTCTAAGTATACAATTTCCTGTAACAGTAACTGTAAATGGCACAACACTCCAGATTGATAATGAAGATGATTTGGATGATGTTGAAGATATTTTCGATGAGTTTGACGATGATGATGACAATATTGTTATCTCTTATCCGATAACAATTGTCCTTTCAGATTTTACAACAGTAGAGATTAATTCTGATGATGAATTAGAAGATTTTGTTGAAGATTGTTTTGAGGATAACTTTGACGACGACGACATTGAGTGTATAGATTTTCAATACCCAATTACAGCATCAGCTTTTAATGAAAATAACGAACTGATTCTTTCTTTTACCATTAACAATGATTTTGAGATGTATAATTTCATTGATGACCTAGATGATTATGCTGCTGTTACCATAGACTTTCCTATTACCGTAATACTAGCAAACGGAACAACACAAGTCGTAAATAATATTCAAGAATTAGCCATGGTTATTGAAGATGCAGATGACTCTTGTGATGAGGACGATGATAATGATTATGATGATGATGATTGTGATAATTGTACCACGGATTTAGTTACAGATTTTATAACCCAATGTACTGACTGGTATGTTGATGAATTAGAAAGAAACGATAATGATTTAGAAGATAACTACATAGGTTATTTCTTTACATTCAATGCTGATAACACTCTTCTTGTAGCATGGGATAATGGATCACAGACCCAAAGTGGTACATGGAGTGCTACAGGCTCTGGTAATGATATTGTTTTTGAAATTAATATCCCAGGATTTAATGACATTAATGATGCTTGGAATCTTCACGAAATTGAAAACGACGATGATGATAACGAGCTAGAGTTTGAACTTAGAATTGGTGATGATGACGAGTTAGAATTTAAAAATACGTGTTCTGGTAGTGGAAATGTTGATGATTCAAATTTGGTTAACGCTCTAACAAGTGGTGATTGGTATGTAACATATTTCTTTGATGATACTGATGAAACAGCAGACTTCTCAGATTATGTTTTTAATTTTGCAACAAATAACACAGCTACTGCTACAAACTCTGTTGGTTCTACAAATGGAGCTTGGTCTACAGTTTCTGGGGATACAACTCCGCTTGGGCTTATATTAAATTTTGGAACAAGCATACCGTTAGATGAATTAGAAGATGATTGGGATGTTTTAGAAGTCACTAATGATATTATAAGATTAAAAGATGTAAGTGGAGGTGATGGTTCTGAAGATTTCTTAACTTTCGAGAGAACACCATACAATGGTGGTGGAACAGGAAATGATAACCTTATAAATACACTATCAGACGGTCTGTGGTTTGTAGCATCTTACACAGAAGATTCGGACGATCAAACAACAGATTATGTAGGTTACGAATTAAATTTTGATAGCAATGGTACCGTAACGGCCTCAAACGGGAGTACTACAAATAACGGAACATGGTCAGTATTTAATAGTGGAAATGAAGTAATGCTAAACTTTGGTACAGCTATGCCATTTCAAGAGCTTAATGATGATGATTGGGATGTAATCTCCTCATCAGATACCGAAGTTGTCCTTCAAGATGTAAGCGGAGGTGGAGGTGGAACAGATACCTTAACCCTTCAAAAATTATAAATTTATTAATTCACTAAAAACAACAAATTATGAAAAACGTATTTAATCTAGGATTTGTCTTAATGCTCAGCCTCACATTAATGTCAGGTATGTGCTCGATTGATGACGATGACGGAACATCAAATAACAATAGCCAGCAAATTGCAGCAATAGAAGATGACGTGCAAACTGGTACCTGGACAATAACAAACTTTGTAGATTCTGGGCAGAATGAAACATCAGATTTTAATGGTTACGGTTTTACCTTTAACCCTAATGGTTCTTTAGTAGCGACAAATGGTACAAATACAATTACTGGTACATGGTCTGTAACTGACGATGATAGTAGTGATGACGATGGAAGCAGTAGTAGCGACATAGATTTCAACATCTTTTTCCCTGTACCAGAAACCAGTGATTTTGAAGATTTAAATGACGATTGGGATATTGTTACGGCAACTTCTACAAGAATCGAGCTAATTGATATCAGTGGTGGTAATGGAGGTACAGATTTGCTGACTTTTGAGAGAAACTAGTATGTAAAACACAATTAATCCCTCAGTTTATACATTAATTGTTGGTTAATAGCAGGCCAGCCATGAAACTTCATGGTTGGCCTTTTTAATTTTAATGAAATTAGATTCTACTGTTAAAGTCTAAATATTAACCTTTTATGGTTAATTATGAACTTTTAAACGATAATTGGATAATTGCTTATTTGAAGAAATATTTTTTTACTACTTTCCAAATATATAATAAACGTATTGTCCTAAAGTTTTCTCCCCTACAGAATTAGGTAGTTTATTAGTTTCATTCTCCATTTTCTACTTTTTGTTTAGAGCATTTAATAGGTTGTTATGGTTAGTATAATCAGCTAAATATTACTTTGTCATGAAATTAAGTCTCATCTATTCGTATGTACTAGTCGTTTGTTTTATCCTAATAAAGGATGTAAATCACTATGATGCTAACCTAGATAGAGCTACTGTAGTATATGAAACTATTTCGTCGAGTGATTTTACAGAGTTTATAAGTCAAGGGCAATTGCGTTTGTCTCTCTATGAAGATAGCGCACTCTCAAACAACCAGTCTCCTGCGGATGGTTTCTTGATTTTTTTTGATTCCGAGGGCAACAATGACGTTGATATAAACGACGCTTTAGATATTCCTAACTTAGACGAGAATTTTTCAACTAATAATAACGGTATTTTGCTAAGTATTGAAAGTAGAGCGATACCAGTTAATGAAGAAGAAATTCAATTAGAAGTAAATACGTATAGGAACTCCAATTATACAATAGTGGCAGAGGGTATTTCCATGCAGTGTGCAACGGCTTTTTTAATAGATGACTATTTGAATATATCTACCGAAATACCACAAAGCGGATTGGTTAATTACAGCTATTCCGTAGATTCCGGAGTACCTGCGTCTATTGCAAACGATCGTTTTAAGTTAGTGTTTTCTACAAATTCTTTACAACTTACTTGGAGTGGTTCGGTTTCTAACGATTGGAATGACCCAGATAATTGGACACCAAATCAAGTGCCTGGGCTTTGTTCAGAAGTAATACTTTCAGATGCTGAACAGCCACCGTTGATTGCAGGAGATATAACCATTGCTGCCTTAAATATTTATAGTGGGCAAAATTTAACAGTACCTAATGGAACTACTCTAAACATCACAGGAGATTTAAATATGTTTTCTGAGTCAGACTCGTATTCTGGTTTATTAGTAAAAGGTACCATAGCAGTAGAGGGAACAACAAAATATCACAGATATACTAATTCAGAATTAAATGATAGAGATTTAATTGCACCTCCGTTATCTGGTCAAAGTTGGACTTCCTTTTTAACCAACGAGAATAATTATAATGCAAATATACTGTTTAATAATGGCGCTGTGCCGCCAAATACAATCTATCTATTTGGCCCTTTTGAAAAAGGTAATGTAGACGACTATGTGGTTTATAACCATGATACTACAGAAACCTTATCCTCTGGTCGTGGTTATAGGGCTGCAACCAATACTCCTACAGGAGAAGGTAATGGTGAGGCTTTGGTTTTTACTGGGTCTGTTTTAACAGGTTCTGTTAATGTGGCCATTGAGAACGATTTTACAGGTAGTTTTCCAGAATGGAACCTTATAGGTAATCCTTATGCTTCTTATATAGATGCTAGTGCTTTTTTAAACCATGTTGGGTCTGCTTCAGGAATGTCAAACCTAAGTTTGTTAGGCGAGAATACTGCGGCTATCTATGGTTATGATGCAAATGATACAGACGAATCAGGGAGTAATTGGACTATTACAAATTTACTCGAAGGACCAGCACTGATTGCTCCAGGGCAAGGCTTTTTTGTGTCGTCAAAGTTATCTTCAGCAAATTTGGAGTTTACACCAGAAATGCAAGTAGAAGGTATCTCTGATGATTTTATAGTTGGTAGAACATTAAGTGAAACCGGTTTTGTGAAAATAAGATTAAGCACATCATCTCAAAGTTCTCTAACATCCATTTATTTCCATAACAATGCGAGTTTGGGTTTAGATATAGGATATGATGCTTCTATTTTTGGTGGAGATGTTTCTGATTTGGCATTATACTCCCATTTGGTAGAGGATAATGATGGTATGCCAATGGCAATACAGGCTGTTAATTCCGAAGATATTTCTAATGTTATAATTCCTTTAGGTGTGACTGCTAGCCAGTATCAGGAATTAAGGTTTAGTGTTTCTGATATAGCATTATCAAATACAGTTAATATTTATCTTGAGGACGTTGTAGCTAATACAATAACATTACTAAACAATACAGATTATGTATTGTTACCTCAAACCAACATTTCAGGGACTGGACGCTTCTTCTTAAGAATAATAGAAGGGGTATTATCAATTACTGAAAATGAATTGGATACTTTAGATATCTTCTTTATTAGTAGCTCAAAAGAACTAATAATAAAAGGTGAGTTGCAAGAAAATGCTTTATTGATGCTTTACGACTTTCAAGGGCGAAAAGTGCTAGAGTCCAAACTTGATTTGAATGTC
Organism: Winogradskyella sp.; assembly: GCA_030149175.1. GTDB lineage: Bacteria > Bacteroidota > Bacteroidia > Flavobacteriales > Flavobacteriaceae > Winogradskyella. The sequence goes on from JASBSA010000015.1 coordinate 9,536, forward strand.
TTTGAAAATCGTGTAAAGCTATCATCCCTTAACCAAGGTGTTTATGTTGTTGAGCTTAGTAATCAAAGGTTTCAAAAATCAAAGAAGGTTGTTGTCAACTAAGATGACTTTCAAATCGGTTATGCAGCTTTATATTTCGGGTTATATTTTTGTTTTAGTTATCTATTCTTTAGTTACTTTTTTAAAGAATTTACTTTTAACACCTCTACAAAAGTTCCCAAAATCCTTTTATTTGCATATATTAGTACCTTAACAATGATGTTGTGTTAATGTTTTTTCCTTAAATCATAATTATTCATTAGAAATAATGATAAGCAGAAAGGTCCTATTACTTGTTTTTATAATCTCATCCATTATCCATGGTCAAGAGATTCCGCCTATACAAATTTTTACGACTCAAGATTATAACGCAGAAGATCAGAATTGGGATATTTCTCAAGACGATGAGGGTGTGATTTATTTTGCCAACAATAAAGGTCTTTTGAGATATAATGGAGCAAGATGGGAGTTGTTTCCAACTCCGAATCAATCTATTTTAAGGTCGGTTAATATTATCAACTCTAAAATCTACTCAGGTAGCTACATGGATTTTGGTTATTGGGAAAAAGATAGCTACGGTGGGCTAACATACACATCTTTAATAGATAGTCATGGTATACAACCAAAAGAGGATGAGCAGTTTTGGGATATTATAGAGATAGATAATTACATTTTATTTCAATCATTAGATAGAATATATATATATGGCGTTGATACAAATGATTTTAAGATTATAGATTCTAATCAGAGGATAAACAAAATTTTTAAAGTTGGCGAGACCATATATTTTCAAAAGAACGGCGAGGGTATTTGTGAAATATTAAATGGCGAGGAAAAACTCATTCTGTCATCAGAAAAATTTCTAAATCATGAAATTGTTAACATATATAAAGTTGACGAGACATTATTGTTGGTAACTAAGGAAAATGGTGTTTATGAATATCGGAATGATGAAGTTTATATATGGGATAATAAGGGGAATGATGTAATTAAGGATTTAAGTATTTACAGTAGTATACAACTTAACGATGGGAGTTTCATTTTTGGTACTATCTCAGAGGGTATTTTACATATAAACTCCAAAGGAGATAGAATATTAAAAATAAATCAGTCGGGTGGATTAAGCAACAATACTGTATTGTCTGCCTTAGAAGATAAACAGGGCAACTTATGGTTGGGTTTAGACAATGGTATTAATTGTGTAAACTTAAACTCACCTTATAGAGTTTATAAAGATAAACAGGGTGTTTTGGGAACTATCTATGCATCTGTAAAAGTTGGTGATAATCTCTATTTAGGAACTAACCAGGGACTTTTTTATAAGGACGTAAAAAATGACTCTAAGTTCAGTTTTATTGAAAAAACCAAAGGTCAGGTCTGGAGTCTAAAGACTATAAAGGGCACATTGTTTTGTGGCCACGATAAAGGCACTTTTATAATAGAAAACAATAAGGCAGAACTTTTAAATGGGGACATAGGATCTTGGGTTTTAAATGAAATCCAAGATACGCCTAATTTAATTTTACAAGGCAGCTACGAAGGATTAAGTGTGTTAGAATTCCAAGACGGAACTTGGTCGTTTAGAAATAAAATCATTGGCTTTGATATGTCTTCTCGTTACTTTGAGTTTGTAAATCCAAATGAACTTATAATTAATCACGAGTACAAGGGCGTTTATAAGGTAAAATTAGATTCTACCTACAGTAAGGTTTTAGACTTCAAAAAATTAGATATAGAAGAAGGGCCTAAATCAAGTATTGCTAAATACCAAGAACATATACTTTATTGTAATAAGAATGGTGTCTACAGCTATAATCAGCAAAAATCAGAGTTTATAAGAAATGAGGATTTGAGTGAGTTGATAGAGGGTCAGAATTATTTTTCGGGTAAATTAGTGTATGAAAAAATTAATGATAGGTTATGGCTATTCAATAAAAATAGTATCCTCTATGTAGAACCAGGAACACTTTCAGAGAAGCCTAAGGTTAATAATGTTCCTATTCCACATGAACTTAGAAATAGTAAAGTGGGATACGAAAACATACTTAATATAGATGGAGACGAGTATTTAATTGGAGCAAATGATGGTTACCTGGTAGTTAATCTAAACAAACTCAATCTTGACTCAAAAGAAGTGGCTATAAATAGTATTTCTTTCAGCTCACTACACAATGAATCCATTAATTTAGATGTTAACGAACCTGCAGAATTAGAGAATAAGAATAATAGTATTCTGTTTAAATATAATGTAACAGATTTTAATAAGTTTTCAAATACAAAGTACAAGTACCGATTAGTTGGTATTTATGACTATTGGAGCAATTGGTCTGCAAAATCAGAAGTTCATTTTGAAAATCTACCTCATGGAGACTATACCTTTGAAGTTAAAGCACATCTAGGTGGAATTGAGTCTAATAATACAGCCTCTTATAGTTTCGTTATAGAGAAGCCATGGTATTTAAAACCTATGGCAATTGCTACCTATATTATTTTTGGATTATTGTTCCTTTTTCTAATACAGTATTTTAATAGTAGATATTACAAGAAACAAAAACAAAAACTATTAGAAAAGAAGCAAAGAGAATTAGAGCTAGAACAGCTAGAAAACCAAAGACAACTCATTCAGTTTAAAAACCAGAACTTACAATTAGATATTGAGAACAAAAACAGAGAGCTAGGTACTGCAACTATGAATTTAGTAAAACGAAACGAGCTACTGAACAGTATTAAAGAAGAGCTCTCTAAAAGCAAGTCTTTAAGCGATGTAAAAAAAGTAATAAAACTTATCAACTCTAACCTGAATAACACAAGTGATTGGAAATTGTTTGAAGAAGCATTCAATAACGTAGATAAAGATTTTTTGAAGAGAATAAAATCACTTCATCCATCTATAACACCAAATGATTTAAGATTATGTGCTTATTTGAGGTTAAATTTGTCTTCTAAAGAGATCGCGCCACTATTAAATATCTCTCATAAAAGTGTTGAGGTTAAACGATATCGTTTGCGTAAAAAAATGGGATTAGACCACGAGCAGAGTCTTACAGACTATATTTTAGATTTATAAATAGGTAAAACCCTCTGTTTCAACCTATACATTACCTATACATTTTATTGTTTTTGCACTGCAAACAGTAGTTATGCTGATATTAAAGATTAGCTGAAATACTTGATTTAACAGCCTTTTAACATCATATTATCATTTTTTTATACTATTTTTTAAGTTGTATATTATTTGTATAGCCTTTTTTTGAGATTTCCATAAATTTTTATTTTAAGTTGCTAGGACTAATCTAACTAACTTATGAAAATCAAATTTTTAACATTCTTGGCTATGTTTTTTTGTTTACTAGTCAATAGCCAAAATGTAGATGTTTCAGGTACAGTTACAGAAGCATCTTCAGGTCAGCCGCTTCCAGGTGTTAACGTATTGATTAAAAATACATCAAGGGGGGCCTCAACGGACTTTGATGGCAATTTTACATTGAATGATGTGCCTTTAAATTCCGTTATCGTAGTTTCTTATTTGGGGTTTATAACTCAAGAAATTACCATTAAAAATTCAGAGCCATTAAGTATTATCTTGCAAGAAGACGCACAATCTTTAAACGAGGTTGTGGTCATTGGGTACGGAACCCAGACAAAAAAAGAGGTTACAGGTGCAGTAAGTGTTCTAGACTCTGAATCTATCGAAAAACTCAATCCTGTCAGGGTAGAACAGGCCATTCAAGGTCAAATAGCGGGTGTTAATATTACATCAGCTTCTGGTTCACCAGGTAGTGGGCTTAACATTAGGATTAGAGGTATAACTACAAACGGTAATAATGCACCTTTAATTCTGGTAGATGGTAATCGTATATCAGATTTATCAGTATTAAATCCAAACGATATTAAATCCATTAATGTTCTAAAAGACGCAACTGCAGGTATTTATGGTGTGCAAGCGGCCAATGGAGTCATTTTAATTACAACAAAGTCTGGTAGAAAAAATACTGGACTAAAATTTCAATTAGATACCTATACTGGGCAGCAATTCACTAGTAAAAAGATGGATTTAATGAATGCCAGAGATTTTGCTATATACGTAAATGATGCGGCAGATGCCACAGAGTTTTTTGTATATCCAAATTCAGGCACAGATTGGCAAGACGAAGTTTTTGAAAATGCATGGATATCAAATGTAAGCCTCAATATGACGGGAGGTACTGAAAAATCAGCGTATTCTGCTGGTATTTCATATTTAAATCAAGACGGTATTGTTGGTGGTAGTAAAAATAATTTTGAGCGTCTAACGGCAAGACTTAATTTTCAATACGATATTTTACCAAACTTAAAACTTACAGCAAACGGACTTCACACCCTATCAGAAAAACAAAACTTAGCAGAAGGTGGTATTGGAGCTGTATTGTACAATGCGGTAAATATAAATCCAACCATGCCTGTTTTTAATCCCAATGACGACCCTTTGTTAGATTTTGATAATTATGCATTGGCTAATGATATTACACAAATTGAAATTGTAAATCCGGTAGCACAAATTAACGATACGTACAATACGACTAGAGTTGCTAGATGGAGTGGAGTACTCGGATTGGAGTATACGTTTTGGAATCATTTTACGGCAACTTCTCGCTTTCAGGGTAATCATGCCAATGTAAGAGATGATATCTTTAGACCTGAAGTATATTATGGTGGAGGTAAGTCTTTGAACACTGTAAACTCTTTTGCTGCCTTAAGTGATGATGTGGTATTTAATGAAGTTGTTGATTTTGGTGCTGATTTTACAGATTTTTTGTTTGATAATTTCCTTACTTATGAAAATACATTTAACGGTAAGCATCATATAACAGCTCTAGCAGGGATTACCTTTTCTAGAGAAAAAGGTCGCTTTTATGGTGACATAGGAAGAACAAATATGGGTACCAATGAGCTTGGGCAGACAATTTACGATGAAGGTATGGAAAGACAACCGCGTTTTACAGAAGCAGACTTAGAAAATGGTTTTGATTGGTTTGATTCTCGTTTGTTTTCAACATTCTTTAGAATTCAATACGATTATAAAGGAAAATATTTATTCTCATTTCTAATGAGAAGAGACCTTTCATCTAGGTTTTCAGCAGAAAACAATAACAATGTAGGGTATTTTCCTTCTGGATCTATTGGATGGAATGTGTCTGACGAAAATTTTATGCAAAACATTAGTTGGATAGATAACTTAAAGTTTAGAGCTAGTTATGGTATAATAGGTAATGACAGAATAGGTCCTTTGTTTGGTTCAATAACTAGATTGGATGGTCAAGCTACAATTGATAACGGTTTTAACGAATTACTATTTGGCTTGTCACCAGGTACACCTGGCAACCCAGACCTAAAGTGGGAGGAACAAGAGACTGCCAACGTTGGTTTAGACCTTCGTTTATTTAACAATAAAGTGAGTATTACAACAGATTATTACAGGAAACAAACTAAAGATTTGTTATTGGATCCACAGGCCTCTGCATTAATCGGTGTTGGTGCGCCTGGTACTGGCTTTTCATTTGTAAATGCTGGTACAGTCCGTAATACGGGCTTAGAATTTGCAATCGGCTATAATGATAATATTGGTGATGATTTTCAATTCAATATTAACTTTAATATGACAACTATAGACAACGAAGTAGTTTCTTTAAACGGAAGAACTGCGCCAGTGGGTGGTGAGTATGGTGTTGGTCTTGGTATCACCGATATAACGCGCATGGTTCCTGGTTTGCCTTTAGGCTATTATCATGGTTATAAGACCAATGGTATTTTCCAAACTCAAGCAGAGATAGATGCCCTAGATGCAGCATCTCCTAATGGCACTTATGTAGATAGTAGTATTGGAGAAGTAGCACCAGGCGATTTAAGATTTGTTGATGTTAATGGTGATGGTGAGATAACCGCAGATGACAGAACTAATATTGGCAATCCAATACCAGATGCAACTTTTGGTCTAAATATAGGATTTACGTACAAGAATGTAGATTTCAGTGCTAATGCCTTTGCCTCTGTAGGTCACGAAATGATTAGAAATTATGAACGCAAGGATTTGTATGCCAACAGGGGTACTTATATGTTAGAAAGATGGCAAGGTACAGGTACAAGCAATTCTGTGCCAAGGGCTGTTTCAGGAGCAAACATCAACACCGATCAATTTTCGGATTTTCATGTAGAGGATGCCTCATTCTTGCGATTACAAAACGTACAAATCGGATATACGTTTGGAGAAAAATTCAATTCAACTGTTGGAGTTGATAAATTTAGAATTTATCTTTCTGGTAATAATCTATTTACACTTACAGATTATTTTGGTTTTGATCCTTCTGCCAACTCTGGTGCTCCACTTGGTGGTGGAATAGATAACGGTTTTTATCCGGTTGCAGCGTCTTATTTATTAGGAATTAATTTAAACTTTTAATAGTTATGAAAAGGAAATTAATAATTTTATTTAGCTTCATTGCCCTTTACACAATAAGTTGTACCGACGATTTTGTTGAGGTAGAACCAGATGGGTTTAATGATTCGGATTTCTTCAACAATCAAGAAGAATACGAAAGTGCATTAATAGGTGCTTACGATATGTTACAGGCAACGTTTTGGAACGTTCTTACTGGTATTGTCGCCTCACCAGATTATGCTGCTGGTGGTGATGAGTTTAATTACGATCAGCCTACACTACAAAATATAAACCTGATGATACACACACCATCGGACGAAAACCAACTACGAAGTATTTGGGGACTTATGTACGCAGGTTTAAACAGGGCTAATTTTATCTTAGAATTTAAAAACAAGACCGATTTTGAAGGTAAAGACGAGATTATTGCAGAAGCCTATTTTCTTAGAGCGTATTATACCTTTGAGCTAGCAAAATTCTTTGGCAATGTGCCTTTAAAAACTGAAGATAGAAATGGAGCTTTAAGAATTAAAGACGAGCGTATTTTTCCTGAAGATGAGTTTAGTATGGAAAGAGTTTCTGATATAGCTACTACATACAGCTTAATCGAAGAAGATTTAAAGGAAGCAATTCCAAGCCTTCCAGTAACTCAAGACTTACCATATGAAGTTACTAAGGGAGCGGCTCAAGCCCTGTTGGGCAAGGTGTATTTATATCACGGTAAATTCGATCAGACAAAATATACTGAAGCAGCTACTGTTTTAAACCAAGTGATTTCAAGTAATCAATATACATTAACAACAGGATCTAATTACCAGATGCTTTTTGAAGGAGAAGGAGAAAATAGTTCAGAAGCTGTTTTCGAAATTCAATACACAGGAATACAAGCAGCAGGTTGGGGATGTATAGAATGTAGCCAAGGTACATACTTTCCGCAATTTTGTGGGCCAAGATCACCATTTAGTAATGCAACTTACAATGCTGGTTGGGGTTTTTGTTTGCCTTCAGTTGAGCTATATGATCTTTTCGAAGATGATGATGCAAGACGAGACGTTACTTTTTTCGACTTAAGAGATGCACAAGATTCATATACTCAAAGTAGAGATGATACCGGATTGTTCAACAGAAAGTACATGCCTCGTAAAGCAGATGACGGTGTAGGTGCTGACCCATTAAACTATTCACAAAACTACCGCGCTATTAGATATGCAGATGTTTTACTAATGGCAGCTGAGGCGGAAGCTCAAAGTGGAGGTAGTAATGCAGAAAACTACTTAAATCAAGTTAGAGCCAGAGCTTATGGAGATAATAGCCATGATTATACTACTGCTGAAGGCGGCTTGTTAGAAGCTATTTATTTAGAGAGACGCAAGGAAATGGCGGGAGAAGGACATGGCTTCTTTGATTTAGTTAGAACAGATAGAGCGGCCTCTAATATAGAAGGGTTCGTGTCCAATAAAAACGAAGTTTTCCCAATCCCATTAATTGAGCTTCAATTGGCTCAGGCCGAAGAACGATGGGGAAATCCTGGATATTAAAAAAGTGTTGAACAAAAATTAGATTAAAATGAAAATATTAAAAAAAGGAGTTTATTACATTTTAGCATTGTTAATGTTAAGTATTTCGTTTTCTTGTGAAGACGACGACCAATTAAATATAATTGAAGGCTTAGACTTCAATATTGCTGAATTAAATGCTGAAGGTAATGAAATAGGCGTTATAGCAACAACAATACCACCAGACGGAAGAATCTTATATACGGTAGATTTTGGCAACCCAAATGATGATGCCGATGTATTTCAAACAAGTGGTCCAATGGTATCTTACGAATATCCAGAAGAAACCGCAACATATACTATTATGGTTACGGCTTCACTTCCAGGTAGAGATGATGTGTCTATTACAAAAGATTATACGGTTATTTTTACTGTAGAAGAAAATCCTACTGACAACCCACCTATTGTAGGTACATGGCGTTTGGTGCCAGAGGCAGGAGCCTTTGGTGTAGGGCCAGGACAGGGAGACGTATCGTGGTTTTCAAGTTCTGCAGATGATGTGGTAACTAGAGATTGTCTATTCGATGATGAGTATGTTATTAATGCTGATGGAACTTTTCAGAATATTCTGGGCAGTGAGACATGGTTAGAGCCATGGCAAGGATCAGACCCAGAAGCCTGCGGCACTCCTGTAGCACCTCACGATGGAAGCATATCAGCTACGTGGTCTTTTAGTGGAGGTGAACTTACAATAGAAGGTGCAGGTGCATTTATGGGACTTGCTAAAGTATTCAATGGTGGAGAATTAACTAATCCTGCTGATGCGCCAGATTCAATTACGTACTTAGCGACACTTTCCGAAGACGGACTTTCAATGACCTTAGAAATACAAGTTGAAGGTGATGGCTGGTGGACATTTAACTTTGCAAAGGATGCACCGCCTGCACCTTCAGCCCTAGAGGGATCTTGGAGATTGGCGCCAGAAGCTGGTGCGTTTGGTGTAGGTCCAGGGCAAGGTAATGTTTCTTGGTTCTCTAGCTCATTAGAAGACGTAACTACAAGAGACTGTTTGTTTGATGATGAGTATGTATTTAACGCAGATGGAACTTTTCAGAATGTATTAGGTTTAGAAACATGGTTGGAAGCTTGGCAAGGACAAGATCCAGAAGGCTGTGGCACACCTGTTTTTCCTCACGATGGAACGGCATCAGCAACCTACGATTATGACGCGACAAACAACACATTAACTATAGAAGGTGCAGGTGCGTTTTTAGGTCTAGCTAAAGTATTCAATGGAGGGGAATTGACTAATCCAGCAGATGCCGTAGATAGCATAGAGTACATTATAGATTTAGTTGATGAAAATACAATGATTTTAGATATACCAGTAGCTGGTGATGGCTGGTGGAGATTTAAGTTAGTCAGAGATGCTGCACCAGCAAATCCATTAGTAGGTTCATGGCGATTAGCTCCAGAAGCAGGTGCTTTTGGTGTAGGTCCTGGGCAAGGTAATGTGTCTTGGTTTTCTAGTTCTGATGACGATGTAACGACAAGAGATTGCTTATTTGATGATGATTATGTATTTAATGCAGATGGAACATTCGAAAATGTTTTGGGCTCTGAGACTTGGGTAGAAGCTTGGCAAGGTAACGATCCAGAAGGATGTGCTGCTCCTGTGTTTCCGCATGATGGTTCTGCATCAGCAACTTATGACTATGACGCAGGTCTTGGTACAGTAACTTTAAATGGTACTGGAGCATTCTTAGGTTTGGCTAAAGCTATTAATGGAGCTGAATTGGCTAACCCTGGTGATGCACCAGATTCTGTAGAATATATTGTTGATTTTGAGGATGATAATACAATAATAGTGGATATCGCAATAGCTGGTGACGGCTGGTGGAGATTTAAACTTGTGAGACAATAATTGTTTAGTCAAAAGAACTGAGATTAGGTCAATATTTACCATGTATTGACCTTTTCATCTCAGTTCTTCAGTTTTAAATTCTACTAACGAAAAGGCTTATAACCTTAATCAAATAAAACATAAAACTAACTATATGAAAAATAATCTAATAATACTGTTCTTTATGTTTAGTGTGTCTTTTGCACTAGCACAATCAGACAAAGTATCCGTTGTGAAAAGTACTGATGGTTTTAGGCTTGTCGTTAATGGAGAAAATATGATGGTAAATGGAATGAATTGGGATTACGTTCCTATTGGTACCACCATTACAGACACAGGCATTTGGGGCAGATCAGATGATATTATTAAGGCAGCCTTAGATGAAGAGATGCTACTTTTAAGGAATATGGGTGTTAACGCTATAAGAACTTATGGTCTGGAGCCTAAATGGATTCAATATATCTACGAAAACTATGGAATCTATACCATGCTCAATATTACTTTTGGTGCTTACGGTCTAACTATTGATGGAGCTTGGACTCCTCAAACCGACTATGCAGATGAAGCTACAAGAGAAATTCTTATGCAAGAAGCCATTGATATGGCAAATACCTATAAAAACACTCCTGGTTTACTATTATACATGATAGGAAACGAAAACAACTATCATTTATCATGGACAGGTGCCGAAACGGAAGCAATTCCTATTGAAGGTGCTGAAGATACAGGAAAAATTGCTGCTGCTCGGGCATTATATAAAGCGTTTAATGATGCTGCAAAAGAGGTAAAAGCAATTGACCAATCTCACCCAGTAGCCATATGTAACGGAGATTTGTTGTATTTAGATATTGTAAAACAAGAATGTAAAGACATAGATATCTATGGAACCAATATGTATAGAGGTGTTTCTTTTGGTGATGCATTTCAACGCGTTAATGATGAATTAGATATGCCTATTCTTTTTGCAGAATTTGGTTCTGACGCTTTTAATGCCAAAGACAACAAAGAAGACCAATACATGCAAGCTTATTTTGATGTAGAAAACTGGAAAGATATTTATCAAAATGCAGCCGGTTTAGGTAAAGCAGGAAATTCTATAGGTGGATTTACATTTCAGTTTAGTGATGGTTGGTGGAAATTTGGGCAGACTAAAAATCTAGATGTTCATGATAATAATGCTTCTTGGCCAAATGGCGGCTATTATATGGATTTAGAACCTGGACAAAATAACATGAACGAAGAGTGGTTTGGTATTTGTGCTAAGGGTCAAACGGATTCTAGAGGCTTATATACACTTTACCCTAGAGCTGCTTATTATGCTTTAAAGGAAGTACATCAACTTAATCCTTATGGTGAAGGTGTTACTCAAGATTTTCTTTATAATTATTTTAAAAATATCAACGTAATGGACGCGGTACTTAGAGCAAGAGGCGATAAGGCTGCGCTTGGAGGTGGAGATTCAGAAAAATTAAGTATAAGTAGGCTTTCGGCTCAATTCACAACATTTAATACAGGTGGTAGTTTAATTACCACACCAGAAACTGAAGATCCAGATGCAAATGTATTTCCAAATCAGTTAGGTTTTGACCATATGCAATCTTACTTTGTTGGTATTCAGGGAAAACCTGCAGCTAACATGAGAGCTAATGTAGAGTTCAATATCTTAGGTAATGTAGCTCAAAACCCAATAAATGAAATTTTCTATGAAAATGTCGGTAGACCAGTTACGGTTACTGGTGAAGAAGAAAACATTATACTAGCAGACAACAATAGATTGCGTGTTTACCAAGCAGAATTTGAATGGAAAGCTAAGGAATTTGACCTAAGAGGATTTTACAGAACTGGCCACTATCATTGGGCGTATGAAGGAGATTTCTTCAACCTTTATCCTGAGGCTAACTATGGACCAAATTTAGATATCTATAATGGTGAAATTCTAGGTGTCGAAGTCGACGCCAAAGGTGAATTAGAAGGTTTGAAAGCTGCTTTTGGACCACAGCTTTGGTGGGGAGCAAACCCAACAATGTTATTAAAATATTCAAGAAATATCCTTAATTGGGATGTTACAGGAATTTATCATAGAGATCTTAACACAGATTTAGAGTTTGATGAAAATGGTAGACGAGTCCTAGATCCTAATCAGGTACGTTCAGGTATAATTCCACCATGGCCAACAGAAAGAGCAACTCTTGCTATAGAAAGAGATTTTGGTAGCTTCGGTGTAACGCTAGGTGGTATGTGGGGAGGTAATCCATTAAATGGGAGTTCTTTTCAAATGTATCAAGAAGAGAATGATGTCGTAGTTGTAGATAAAGTTAACAGTAAAGATAATTGGGGAGCTAAGGCAAAAGTAACGTACCAAAAAGGACGATTCAATTGGTATGCACAAGGTTCTTACATGGGATTAGTGGCCAATGGTGGTGCTGATCAAACGAGAACATTTACAGGTTGGAGGCTTAAGGATTCTGGTAGTGGTAACATGACAAATTTCCTGTCAGGTTTCACATACTCTTTTGGAAATGTACAAGTAGCGCCTAACTTTATGTGGCAAAAACCTTTGGTAGATCCTATGCCAAACGGTGTTTTTGCGCCAGGCCGATTAAGAAATGTTATTGATGATCCTTTTGCTGTAAGAGGAGGAAATAGAGAAACAACAGCAGGTGAGGTTTTATTCACTTTTGACCCTACGCCAGGAACTTGGATGTACGAGTGGAATAACGATAGAGAAGAAGACGCTAAGTTTGCTATGAGCGCAGGATTTGTATACAGACATCTACCAACAACACAAGATGCGCACATAGGTTTCTTAGCAAATCGTACATTTTTTGCCTTCTCAGAATCTGCACCAGCAGAAGATTTATGGGAAGCACATACCCGTGTAGTTTCAAAACTTAGTCCAGATTTAGGAATCATTGGTAACTTCTACTACGGTAACGGACAAGGTAATGGTGATTCAGACAGAACCATTACTCGTTTTGGCGGCGATGTAAGAATGCTTTACAAAAACTTTAAAGTAATGTCTCATGTTAAAGTGAACGATTGGGGACCTTTTGATTATCACAGAGATTTTAACTTAACGTTTCCGTTGCAGTTAATGCTAGACGTGTCAACAACCCTTGGGAAACCAGATTGGTTTATTTTACCTAGTACACAGGTTGGGATTAGAGGAACTTGGCGTTCTTTAGATCAAAACTCTCCACGTTTCTTGCCTAATGCTACTGCCGAGTTTGAAACTGAACCAGCAATAAGCCCAGTAGGCTTTCCTGATGGAACAGAGTGGGAAATAAGAACTTACATCCATATTAATATTGGTAAATAAAATTCTATGATTATGAAAAATAAAAAATTAAAATTCAGTATCATCTTACCTTTAATAGGTTTGATATCTATCGTGGCAATCAGTTGCGAAAGAGGTTTTTCAGATGATGTAGATTTAGCAACATTTCCAACAAATGGGGATATCTACACAGATGATCCGGTAGGTTTAACAGATGATTTTTTTGAATCTTTTGATCCTGCTACTGGTGCAAACACTAATGGATTTGGTACTGATAATAATGAAGTTTATGAAGGGTCATCTTCAATCAGAATTGATGTACCAAGCCCAAATGATCCAGATGGTGGTTATATAGGTGGTATTTTTAGAGATCGAGGTGAAGGTAGGGATTTAACAAGCTATGACGCCTTAACATTTTGGGCAAAAGCATCAACCTCCGCAATTATTGAGGTAGGATTTGGTTCGGATTTTATTGAAGATAAATATGCTGTAGGTATAAATGATTTAGAACTTTCAACAGCGTGGGAAAAATATATCATTCCTATTCCTGATCCATCAAAACTAGTTCAAGAACGAGGACTTTTTTTATTTTCAGCTGGTACTGAAAGCACTAACGGAGCATCTTATTCCTTTTGGATTGATGAGTTACGTTTTGAAACCTTAGGTACTCTTGGACAACCTAGACCGAGAATACTTGGTGGACAAGACCAAACAGCACAAGCCAATATAGATACATCAGTACCATTGATAGGTTTGTCCTATACGGCTAACCTTCCTAACGGACAAGATGTTACAGTGTCTGCAACACCCTCATATTTTGATTTTGAAACGTCTAACCCATTCGTAGCATCAGTAGACGAATTAGGTGTTGTTACTGTTGATGGCCCTGGTGAAGGTGGAAATAATACAGCGCTAATCACAGCAAGTCTTGGTGGTATAGAGGCTCAGGGTTCACTAACTGTAGAGGCTGTAGATATTGAGGTTATTTCAATTTTTAGCGATGTTTTTGCCAATGTGCCAGTTGACAATTACAATGGGTTTTATGCAGAGTTTCAAACAACACTAGGTGGAGCGGTCAATGAGAATGGTAATAACGTGATAACCTATACTGATTTAAATTTCGTAGCTATTGAGTTTTACGGAAGAGACGGTAGTGGTGTACAACCTGTAGATGCAACAGATATGACCCACTTGCACATTGAGATTAGAGTTAATGAAGGTATTGATCCTGCAGACTTTCTTAGATTTGAATTGTTTAATGACTTTACCTTACCAGCTCAACTATCAGGTTCTTACACTATTGCAGCTAATGAACTTCTAAGCAATCAATGGGTAGAGTTTGATATTCCATTATCAAGCTTCACTGGTCTAACATCTAGAAATGCTTTAGGTGCATTATTCACGGTGTCAGACGCAACCCTATCAAATGTATCCTTGGATAACATTTATTTCTACGCAGAAAACTAAAAAAATGCTAAAAATGAAAACTAAAATTTTAAACAATAAACTAAAGTCAATCCTTATCTGCACTGTATTTAGTGTTGGATGCATGATTTTGGTTTCTAACTGTAATCCAGACGAAACACAAAATGTGACTAATTTCAATACCATATCCATGCAAGATGAGTTCGATGTAGATGGAGCACCAAATCCGGCTATGTGGACCTATGATATAGGTACTGGTAATAATGGATGGGGAAATAATGAGCTTCAGTATTATACAGATAGGCCAGAAAATGTTGTTGTAGAAGATGGTATGCTAAAAATTACTGCAATTCAAGAAGATTTTGAAGGCTCTGGTTACACATCCGCAAGACTTTTAACGCAAGGTTTGTTTGAGCAAAAATACGGACGTTTTGAAGCTAGAATGAAATTACCATATGGAAAAGGTATGTGGCCAGCATTTTGGTTATTGGGTGCCAATATAGACGAGATTAGTTGGCCATTTTGTGGCGAAATTGATGTCATGGAAAATGGTGGCTCAAAACCGACAATTGTTAGTGGTGCAGTTCACGGACCCGGATATTCAGCAGGTAATGCCATTGTAAAAGAATATGAATTTACGGATAGTCGCGTAGATTCCGAATTTCATATTTATGGCATAGAATGGGGACCAAACTATATTAATTACTATGTTGATGATGTACTCTATAACCAAATTACTCCTGAAGATGTAACAGGAGACTGGGTTTTTAACAATGGCCCATTTTTCATGATTATTAATTTAGCAGTTGGTGGTGTGTTTGATGGTAATCCTAATGAAAACACAGTGTTTCCGCAAACAATGTACGTAGACTACGTAAGAGTGTATTCGGCTAACTAAAAGAATTACAAAAAAATAATAAGGTCAAGAATTATAACATCTTGACCTTTTTGACCCTTACCATAAAATTTACAATTATTACTAAGACATTGAAAGATATAATTACAAAAGATAAAGACATTTCTCTAGAGCCAGTAAACATAGATAACAAGGCATATTTTAAGATATCTAATAGTGACCAAATGCGTCCATTTTTTATGAGCATAGTCAGTGATTCCAACCACTGGATGTTTATATCGAGTAATGGCGGTTTAACTGCAGGAAGAAAGAATGCCGAGTACGCACTTTTCCCTTACTATTCAGACGATAAAATCACAGAGTTTTCAGAAATAACTGGTGCAAAATCTATTTTTCAAGTCACAAAAAATGGCAAAAAATACATTTGGGAACCCTTTTCAATCCGATTTCAAGATAGCTACAATACCAAACGTAATCTTTACAAAAGCGTGTATGGTAATGCTTTGATTTTTGAAGAGGTAAATGTTGATCTCGATTTAACTTTTAGATATGAGTGGTGTTCTAGTAATAAGTATGGATTTGTCAAAAAATCAACTTTAGTTAATAATTCTGACCAAACGGTTGAAGTAAAGCTTGTAGACGGTATTCAGAATGTAATGCCTTTTGGCGTTAGCAGTGCACTTCAAAACGCAAGTAGTAACTTGGTTGATGCATACAAGAGAACAGAGTTGGTAGAGCAGTCTGGAGTAGGAATTTTTGCTCTGAGTGCTATTATCGTAGACAAAGCAGAGCCAAGCGAGGCTCTTAAAGCTAATATCGCTTGGTCCTTGGGTATTAAAAATCCTACTTACTTATTATCTTCTTTGCAGTTAGATACATTTAGAAAATTTGGTGAGCTTACACAAGAAACCGACGTTAAAGCAGAAAAAGGCGCTTATTTCATTAATACTGCGTTACAGTTAGATTCAAAAGAATCTAAAAATTGGATGATTGTAGCCAATGTTAACCAAGATGTCTCAGATATTATTGCTATTTCTAAACAAATAGAAACAGATAATAAACTTTTGAGTAAAGTTGAAGCAAATATTCAACTTGGCACTAAAAAATTGATAAAACTCAATGCCTCATCAGACGGTTTACAGTTAACTTCAGATAACTTTAGGGATACCAGACATTTTTCAAACACGCTTTTCAACATTATGCGAGGTGGTATTTTTGATGATGGCTACAATATTGAAAAATGGGATTTTGAAAACTATTTAAAGAATGCCAATAAAGATGTACATCGTCAAAGTGACGATATATTAAAAGATTTACCTGAAACATTCTCTTTGCAAACCTTACGAAAGTTTGCCAATTGGAACAATAATAAAGATTTTAAGAGACTAGCTCTAGAATATTTGCCACTAAAGTTTAGTAGACGACACGGTGACCCTAGCAGACCTTGGAATAAGTTTTCAATCAATACCAGAAGTGAGGTAGATGGTTCTAAAATTCTAGATTACGAAGGTAACTGGAGAGATATTTTCCAAAACTGGGAAGCGCTTGCCGTTTCTTATCCAGAGTTTATTGAAAACATGATTCATAAGTTTCTCAATGCCACTACGTTTGATGGTTATAACCCTTACCGCGTAACCAAAGGTGGTTTTGACTGGGAGACAATTGAGCCAGACGACCCGTGGTCTTACATAGGATATTGGGGTGACCATCAAATCATATATTTGTTGAAGTTTCTTGAGTTTATAGAAGATTATAACCCTGGAAAATTAGAGAGTTTCTTCTCTCAAGATATTTTCGTCTATGCGAATGTACCCTATAAAATCAAAGGCTATCAAGATATTTTAAAAAATCCAAAAGACACCATAGAGTTTAATGAAGATTCCGATAAGGAAATACGATTAAAAAGAGATAAGATTGGTGCAGATGGTGCATTATTGCAATATTCAAATGGAACTGTTGTTAGAGCGAATTTTTTGGAGAAGATTTTAGCAACAACCTTAGCTAAACTTTCAAACTTTATACCAGAAGGCGGTATATGGATGAATACCCAAAGACCAGAATGGAACGACGCCAATAACGCCTTGGTTGGTAATGGAGTGTCTATGGTAACACTCTATTATCTCAGAAGGTTTTTAAAGTTTTTTGAGGGTGTTTTTAACAATACATCTCTGACTGAAATTGAAGTTTCATCAGAAATAGCTGAGTTTTTTAATGCTGTTAAATCCGCATTTCAGAAAAACGAATCCATTTTAGATGGCAAAATAGATAATATTTCAAGAAAACAACTTTTAGACTTGCTAGGTTTGGCGGGTAGCAACTACAGAGAGCATATCTATAATAATTCATTCTCTGGAGATAAAATAAAAATAACTCTAAGTGATGTTTTAGACTTCACCAAAACAGCTATTAAGCATCTAGAGCACTCGATAAATGCTAACAGAAGAAGCGATAATCTATACCACGCCTACAATCTTATGACCGTTAAGGGAGATGAGGTTTCTATTTCGTATTTAGACGAAATGTTAGAGGGCCAAGTTGCGGTATTGAGTTCTGGATATTTAAGTTCTAAGGAAAATCTAGCAGTTTTAGATGGTCTAAAGCAAAGCAAATTGTTTAGAGAAGATCAGTATAGCTATGTCCTATATCCGTTTAAAAACCTCAAAGGTTTTATGGACAGGAATACAATTCCTTATAGCGCTGTCAATGATTCTAAATTATTGAAAACTTTAGTATCGGACGGTAACACACAGATCCTTAAAAAGGATAGTAATGGTGATTACCATTTCAATGGAAATTTTAAAAATGGAAATGATTTAAAAAAGGCACTTCAAAACCTAAAAGACACCAAATATGAAAGCTTAGTCAATAACGAAGAAGAAGCCGTTCTTAAAGTTTTTGAAGATGTATTTAACCACAAAGCATTTACAGGTCGTTCAGGGACGTTTTATGGTTATGAAGGTTTGGGCTCTATTTATTGGCATATGGTTTCAAAATTGCAGCTAGCGGTAATGGAAGTATGTCAAAAGGCAATCGCTGAGAATGAATCGGCAGAAGTTATAGGAAGGCTATTAGAGCATTATTACGAAATCAACGAAGGTATAGGCGTACATAAATCGCCAGAATTATATGGTGCCTTCCCTACCGATCCGTATTCACATACACCTGCAAATAAAGGAGCGCAACAACCAGGAATGACAGGTCAGGTAAAAGAAGATATTCTCAGTCGTTTCGGAGAATTAGGTGCTTTTGTAAAAGATGGCTTGTTAGTGTTTAACCCTTCTATGTTAAGGAAAAATGAATTTTTAGATCAAGCACAAACCTTCAACTATATTGATGTCAAAGGAGAAGAATCAACCATCGAGGTTAATAACAATCAGCTGGTGTTTACCTATTGCCAAGTACCTGTAGTTTATGCCATTTCCGATACATATAAAACAACAGTTTCGTTAAACGATGGTTATCAACAGGCTTTTGATCAAATGGGTTTGGATAAAGAATTAAGTGAGAAGGTGTTTAGTCGTTCAGGGGATATTAAGCACATTAAAGTTCATATCAAAGAAGACTATTTAAGGTAAAAAAATATGAGGATCATGAAAAACAGAAAAATAATCATATATGTTTTGTGTACAGTATTCATGATGTCTTGTGAAAGTGAAAAGAAGAAGAAAGAGCAAGAGCCTTCAACCCAAATTAAAAAAGAAGTGACAGCAAAAGATATATTAGGAAATCCGGATTATTTGGCCATTTCTTATGGTGGATATAGAGAAAAGACTAGAGATAGTCAGCCTTCAATCGCAGAGCTAAAAGAAGATTTAAGAATCCTTTCGGCAATGGGTATTAAGTTGATCAGAACCTATAACGTTCAACCAAAATTGCCACACGCATCAAATGTTTTAAAGGCCATTTCAGAATTGAAAACCGAAGACCAAAATTTTGAAATGTATGTTATGCTTGGGGCTTGGATAGATTGCCTAAATGCATGGACAGATAAAGTGCCAAATCATGAAGTCGAAAGTCCTAACAACGAAGGTGAGATTAAAAGAGCAGTGGCCTTAGCTAATCAATATCCAGACATAGTAAAAATAATTGCAGTTGGCAATGAGGCCATGGTAAAATGGGCAACATCGTATTATGTGCAACCAGCTGTAATTTTAAAATGGGTGAAACATTTACAAGAATTAAAAAACAAAGGTGAGTTGCCAAAAGACCTTTGGATTACAAGTTCAGATGATTTTGCGTCTTGGGGAGGCGGTGAGAGTAGCTATCATGTTGATGATTTAAATGAATTAATAAAAGCGGTTGACTTTATCTCTATGCATACCTACCCTTACCATAATACACATTACAATCCAGAGTTTTGGGGAGTTCCAGAAGCTCATGCCAATATGCCAGACACCACGAAAATTGAAATGGCAATGGAACGAGCTATAAAATTTGCCCAAAAGCAGTACGACAGTGTTACGAATTATATGAAAAGCCTAGGAGTCAATAAACCAATACATATAGGAGAAACAGGCTGGGCAACCACTTCTACAGGTTACTATGGGCCAGATGGTTCAAGAGCCACAGACGAATATAAGCAAGGTCTGTATTACAAACAAATGAGACGATGGACCAACAGAGCAGGTATTTCTTGTTTTTATTTTGAAGCTTTTAACGAGCAGTGGAAAGACGCCCACAATCCATATGGATCGGAAAACCATTTTGGATTATTCACAATAGACGGAGAAGCAAAATATCCAATTTGGGATTTAGTTGACAAAGGAATTTTTAAAGGATTAAAAAGAAATGGTAATCCCATTGTTAAGACCTACAATGGTAATAAAAAAGCACTTCTTAAAGAGGTTTTAGTGCCACCATCAGAAAATGAAATTATGGCAAATAAATAAAATAATGAAACATCCATGATTAACATTAAATCCCATAGCGAAAATAATAATAGGATGTTCCATAGCCTGCACTGAGCGCAGTCGAAGTGTGTCCATTGAAAAAACAACAAATATTTACACATGAAAGCACTAAGAATTAGTATTTATTGTCTTTTAATATCAGCTATGAGTTGTAATACCCAACCACAAGAGTTAAAAGTTGAAATTTTTGAAACTTCAGCAAATGGAAATAAATTAACTCAAATAGAGCCTTTGTCATCAGATAAAAAACTTGGTAAATTGCCTGTCATTAGAATACTGCAAGACCAAAAGTTTCAAACCATAACAGGTTTTGGTGGTGCATTTACAGAATCTTCAGCATACTTACTCAATAAACTAAGTCAAAAAAACAGAGACCTTATTCTAAAAGCGTATTTCAGTGAAGAAGGGGCTAATTATTCACTATGCAGAACACACATGAATTCTTGTGATTTTTCATTAGATCACTATTCTTATACTCCAACAGAAGATAAAGACTTAAAAGACTTTTCTGTTAAGGAAGATATGGACGATTTAATTCCAATGATTAAAGATGCTCAAGCTATTTCAAAAGATGGCTTTAAATTGTTTGCTTCACCATGGACAGCACCACCTTGGATGAAAGATAATAAGGACTGGGTTGGAGGTAAGCTACTCAAAGAACATTATCCAACTTGGGCGTTATTTTTCTCGAAATATATAGAGGCTTATAAAGAGCAGGGTATTGAGCTTTGGGGTTTTACGGTTGAAAATGAACCTCATGGTAATGGCAATAATTGGGAAAGTATGCATTTTACACCAACAGAAATGACAGATTTTGTTCAACATCACTTAGGACCAAAATTAGAAGCTGATGGTTATGGGGACAAAATTATTTTAGGCTATGATCAAAATAGAGCAGGCTTAAAAGAATGGGTAGATGTTATGTATGCCACTGAAGAATCATCCAAATATTATGATGGCACAGCGATACATTGGTATGAAAGCACTTATGAGGTCTTTCCAGAAGATCTTCAGTATGCGCATAATAAAGCACCAGATAAATATCTTATAGAAACCGAAGGTTGTATAGATGCACAAGTACCAGTATGGAAAGATGATGCTTGGTACTGGAAAAAAGAAGCCACAGATTGGGGCTGGGATTGGGCAGCAGAAGAAGATAAATATCTGCATCCTAAATATGCACCAGCAAATAGATATGCAAGAGATATTATCGGTTGCTTAAATAATTGGGTAGATGGTTGGGTAGATTGGAATATGGTTTTAAACAAACAAGGAGGCCCTAATTGGTTTAAAAACTGGTGTATCGCGCCTGTAATTGTAGATGAAAATAACGATGAAGTATATTTTACACCATTGTATTATATAATGACCCACTTTAGTAAGTATATACGTCCGGGTGCTGAAGTTTTGGGAATTGACAATGAAGATTCTGATTTAATGATTACTGCGGCAAAAAACCCAGATGATACTACTGCAATTGTAATATTTAATGAAGGAAAAGAAGCTAAGAAGTTTCACTTATGGCTTAACGAAAAGCAAACCGCAATACATATAGATGCTCAGGCTATTCAAACTATACTAATACCTAACTAACACTAAAAAATTATGTCAGAAGTTAAAACTGTTTCTAGAAATAAAGTGCCTTTAGGACAAAAAGCTGCCTTTGGAGCTGGTCATTTTATATTAAATATCCTACCAGGAACGTTAGGTGTTTTTATTCAATTTTTCTTACTAACAGCGTGGGGTGTAGACCCTTTATGGGCAGGGCTTTTAGGCGGTTTACCAAGAATATTTGACTCTATTACTGACCCAATAATGGGTTTTATATCGGATAATACAAAGTCTAAGTGGGGAAGACGACGACCATATATTTTTATCGGTGCAATCATTAGTGGTATACTATTCTTTTTAATGTGGCAATTAGACGATAATGCATCTCAAAGTTATATTATATGGCATGTCATGGTTTTGCAATTGTTGTTTCTTATTGGAAATACAATGTTTGCTACACCTCTTGTAGGTTTAGGTTATGAAATGACATCAGATTATAATGAACGTACTAGATTAATGGCCTTTTCTAACACCATGGGCCAAATTGCATGGATGATAGTGCCTTGGTTATACGTAATAATACCTGATACTGAAACTTTTAACACTCAAACAGAAGGTGTACGAACTATGGCACTTATTGTTGGAATCATGTGTGCAGTATTCGGAATTTTACCTGCGTTATTTTGTAAAGGAATAGATTCGTCGCACATGGAGAACCGAAAAGAAATCAACTTTAAAACATTGGCTTCTAATATGAAGGAGCTCCTTGCAGGTATAGTTCAGGTTTCTAAGAACAAACCTTTTATGAAACTTTGTGGCGCTACTTTTTTAGTGTTTAATGGTTTTCAATTGGTTGCTGCATTCGGTGTTTTTATTATAGTATTTTACATGTATAATGGTAGTTATGAACTGGCGGGAACATGGCCAGCTTGGTTTAATACTATAAACGCTATAATTACAGCATTTATAGTAATTCCTATTATTTCTAGAATGGCCAACAAATGGGGTAAGAAGAATGCCTTTATTATTTCTACTGTGCTGTCAATCATAGGATATGTGCTAAAATGGTGGGGCTTTGATAAAGAATTAAATAGTGAATTTGCACAAACAGGTTTGGGCAAAAGTTTAAATTCAGGAGTTGGTTCTTTATTTGAATCTTTAAATCCAGTCTTAGAAAATATTGGTATGTCTTGGTTTAGTATAGAGCCAGGAAGTGAAATCCCGTGGCTAATATTTTTTCCAATACCGTTATTTGCATTTGGAATGGGAGGTCTGTTTACTCTTATGATGTCAATGACTGCAGATGTTTGCGATTTAGATGAATTGGAAAATGGTATGCCAAGGAAAGAAGGCACATTTGGAGCTATATATTGGTTAATGGTGAAGATTGGCCAATCTATAGCACTAGTTTTAGGTGGTGTTATATTAAGCATTGTTGGTTTTGATCCTAATGCAACAGAGCAATCTATAGAAACCATGAACAACCTTAGAATCGCAGATATATTAGTTCCATCAGCTACTGCAGCATTAGCTATTTGGGTCATGTGGAGGTATAGTTTAACAGAAGAAAGAGCTAGAGAAATAAAGGCGGAGTTGGTAGAGCGAAGAGGTGAATTATAAATAATTAGAAAATAAAATGTCTTACAGAGAGGGTTACTATTTTAAAAAGACAGGCTACAGTCAAAAATCAGTTTTAGGTGTAGATCTTGCAAAACATTCGTTAGAAGAACTAAAAAACTTATGGAGAAAAACCCTTAATGAGGGTTTACACGGAATTTGCTTTAGTATGTATGAAGATGGTCAGAGGCCTGGTGATGACATAAGTATGGAACAAGTAGAACGACGAGTAAAAATTTTAAAACCTTATGTAGGTGCTATACGTTCTTTTTCATGTGTTGAAGGAAACGAGTTTGTACCAATGATGGCAAAAAAACATGGGATAAATACCTTGGTCGGTGCTTGGCTTGGTGATGATAAAGAGGATAATGAAAAGGAGATTGAAGGCTTGATTAAGTTAGCTAGGGAAGGTTTTGTCGATGTGGCTGCGGTAGGCAATGAAGTACTTTATCGCAATGATTTAAGTCTAGAAGAATTAGTTCAATATATATCACGTGTAAAGGAAGCACTTTCAGGTATGGATATTCCTGTAGGTTATGTCGATGCGTATTATGAGTTTTCTCGTCACCCAATATTAGTAGAAAGTACCGATGTTGTATTAGCTAACCTTTATCCATACTGGGAAGGGTGTCCTATTGAATACGCTTTAGGGCATATGCAAGCTATGTATGGACAAGTCGTCGATGCAGCACAAGGAAAACCAATCATCATTACCGAGACTGGTTGGCCAAGTCAAGGAGGTGGCCTAAGAGGTGCCATAGCTGGTGAAGAGGCTGCTATGAAATATTTTATAGATACAATGCGATGGACCAAAGAAAACGATATTCCAATATTCTACTTTTCTTCATTTGACGAGTCATGGAAAGTTGGCCCAGAAGGAGAAGTCGGAGCATATTGGGGACTTTGGGACAAATATGAGAATCTAAAGTATAGCTAAACATAAAGTGTCCTAAACTATGTCTTTCAGAGAAGAAAAATTTTTTGCTCTGGCATCCATTGATTATCAAGGAAAATCTCTCAAAGATTTAAAGAAAATGTTTGAGAAATCCTTAAATACTGGAATGCATGGACTCTGTGTTAGTCCTTATTGTGAAGGTCAACAACCAGGTAATCAGTTAACAGAAAATCAAATACGTCGTCGCTTAGAAATAATGAAACCATATACTAAGTGGATACGGTCATTTTCATGTACTGAAGGTAATGAGTTAATCCCTAAGATAGCTAAAGAAATGGGAATTAAAACCTTAGTAGGTGCTTGGCTGGGTGGTGACTCTAATATCAATGAGAATGAGCTAGAAGGACTTATAAAGCTTTGTCATGATGGTCTAGTTGATATTGCCGCTGTTGGTAATGAAGTAATGTATAGAGGTGATTTAACAGAAGAGGAATTGCTAAACAAAATTTACCACGTTAAAGATGCGATAAAAACTACCAAAATTCCTGTAGGTTATGTAGATGCATACTATGAATTTGAAGAGAGGTCTGCCATTACTGAAGCGTGTGATATTATTCTTGCCAATTGTTATCCATTTTGGGAAGGATGTGATTTAGACTATTCTTTATTGTACATGAAAGATATGTACCAAAAAGCTAAAAGGGCAGGTAATGGAAAAAAAGTCATAATAACTGAGACGGGTTGGCCTAGTGCAGGTACAAATTTACAAGGAGCTTTTCCCTCTAAAGAAAATGCCATAAAGTATTTTATTAATACACAGAAGTGGTCTAAAGAAGATAATATTGAAATATTCTATTTCTCGTCATTTGACGAATCTTGGAAAGTAGGTGGAGAAGGAGACGTTGGTGCTTTTTGGGGCATATGGGATAAAAATGAAAAACCAAAATACCAATAACTACACTACAAGCACAAGAAATAACTAAAATAAACACAACATTACCACTACAGATTAAGTTTTTTGTATTGATTAACAAGAGTTTAAACGTCTATTAAACCTAATGTTTACAGTGTTTCTAAGAAGTTAGTGAATTATTTACTAAATCGATTTCGTTGTATGTTTTTTGTAAAGGTAAGATTTTGGAATATTCAATTTTAAAACCATAATTTTATAAGATTAGCAATTTTACGTTTAAAATAATTGCTTGCGATAAATAAATAACTAAAATAAATAACAATTATGAAAAAAATTACTTTGATGTTTATGTTGTTTACGTTTGCCTTAGTGCATGCGCAACCTTCAACTAATCCTGCAGCACCAACAAATGACCCTGCAGATGTTATTTCAGTATACGGTGATACATATACTAATGTAGCTACGAACTATGACCCTAATTGGGGACAATCAGGACATACCCAAGTAAATCCAAGTTACGATCCTGGTACAGGGCAACTCTTGTTAGCTTATCCAAATTTCAATTATCAAGGAACCGAGTTGACGACTCAAAATGCTGCAGCAATGGAATTTTTACACATAGACATATGGACCAATGCAGATCCATCAGGAACAACAATTCAAGTAAGTCCTATTAATAACGGGACTGGAACAGGTGAAACTTTAGTTACGATCAATTACACTCAAGGCGCTTGGACAAGCGTTGATATACCAAAATCTGATTTTACAGGTATGACTTGGGATAGTGTTTTTCAAATGAAGTTTGCAGCTAATGGACCAGGCAGTACAGTTCCAGTAGATATTTATTTAGACAACATTTACTTTTGGAAAGCACCAGTAGATCCATTAGCAGATGCTACATTAAGCGACTTACAAGTTGATGGTTCTACGATAGCAGGCTTTAGCCCTGGTACTACAGACTATACCTATGAGTTGCCAACAGGTACAACTGTTGCACCTCAAATTACAATGGTAACAACAACGAATGAGAATGCTACAACAAATATAACACAAGCATCAGGGGTTCCCGGTACAGCAACAGTGGTTGTTACGGCCGAAAACGGAACTGATACAGAAACTTATTCAGTATCCTTTGTGGCAATAGGTCCATCGACAGCGGCTCCAACGCCACCAAACAGACCAGCCTCAGATGTTATTTCAATTTATAGTGATGCCTATAGCGATGTAACAAGTAATTTTGATGCAGGATGGTGTGGTGTTGGCTCTGTGCAAGAAGTAAGTGTAGACGGTAATGCAACTCAGCGTTACTTATCTAACCCATGCCAAGGCATAGATTTTGCTGGAAGTAGAGTGGATGCTACTTCTTTTACTAACATGCACATCGATTTTTATACTAGTGAAACTAACTTAGTGGGCAAAGTATTCAACTTAAAATTAGTGAATTTTGGACCAACCGGGAATGCTGAAGTTTCAAGTGTAGAGATAAACTTAAATGATGCATCTTCTCCAGCCATTGTTTCGGGATCGTGGGTTTCTCTTGATGTTCCTGTTGATTTATCTGGATTTACTGGTTTAGCTCAGGCGGCAATAACTAGTAACCTTAATGGTACAGTATGGTATGATAATTTTTATGTTCATAAAAATACAACACTAGGTGCAAATGAATTTGAAGCGGCAGAGTTTAAAGTATTCCCTAACCCTACAAATAACAAATGGAATATAACAAGCTCAAACATTATTAAGGATGTTGCTGTTTATGACATTCTAGGAAAAGAAGTGTTAACATTGTCACCAAACTCTAATGAAACTGTATTAGATGCTTCTTCTTTAAGAACTGGTATATACATGGCGAAAATTGAAGGAGAGAACGGAACAGAAACAATCAAACTAGTCAAAAATTAATTTCAGAAATTGATTAATAGCATGAGAAAGGGCGTACCTATTGTGCGCTTTTTTCTCATCTAAAGGTTTATGACTTTGATGATGTAGAAATAAAAGAAGATTTAAACATTACTTCAAATAAACAATAATTATGAAAAAAATTACTTTTCTGTGTTTAACACTAATTTTAACTGCTTTAAGTTTTGGTCAGTCCCTGCCTTTAGATTTTGAAGTTGTAGAAGATGATAACTGGAGCGCTTTTAATGGTGCAACAGTAGCTGTGGTCACAGACCCAACTAATGCTTCAAACCAAGTATTAGAATTAACAAGTAATGGTGTAGACTTTGATGGTGCATCTATCAACATGGGTGTATACATAGACCTGTCTAATGATAGTGACAATACCATAACTTTAGATTTTTGGGCTCCAGATGCAACCAATAGAACGCACTTACTAAAACTAGAGGGTGCCTCAAGCCAACCAGTAGCAACGGAACTTTATTTTAATACTTCAGCTGCAGGATGGCAGACTATAACTCTAGATTTTGGTTCTGGTTTAGCAAATGATTATTCAATTTTAGTACTGTTTGCAGATTCAGGTCCTGGTAACACAGCATCAGGCACCTATTACATAGATAATATTAATGGTCCAAACGGAGCGGTAATACCACCAGATCCAATACCATCTGGCCCAGCTAATCTCCCTAATGTTCCAAACGCTGAAGTTTATAGCATCTACAACGATAATTCAGGTTTTACAACTAATTTTCCGGTTGCTTATGATTTTGGTACTCTGTCTGGAGAGCCAGATTTAGACCCTTCAGCTACTGAGAACAAAGCTCTTAAATTTAATTTTGGTGTCGCTGGTTGGGGACAGGGCGAAGGCGGTCCTGATGATGTGTCTTCTTATAATTTTGTGTCATTTGATTATTGGGCTGGTCCCTCAGTTGTTGGTTTTGACTTTGTGTTAATCAGCAACAATGGCGGAATAACAGAACATAAGTACCAAATAAGTATTCAAGAACCTATTGTAAATGAAACCTGGACTAAAGTCCAAATTCCAATGTCGTTTTTCACTAATATTGGTTTTGCAGATACAGCATTATGGCAATGGAAATTTAGTCCACTTAATGATAGTGTGGATAATAGCGGTATTGTGTATGTAGATAACATAATTTTTACTCAAAATCTACTTTCAACAAATGAATTAAGTGTTGATCGCTTTAGCGTATCTCCAAATCCAACAAGTTCAACTTGGAAAATCAATTCGAATCATCAAATTATTAAAACAATTTTGATTTTTGATATTTTAGGAAAACAAGTTATTAGAGTGGCACCAAATTCAAATCAGGCTACTATTGATGCATCAAGTTTAAAAGATGGTATTTATATGGCAAAAGTTGAAGGCGAAAATGGGACAAGAACAGTTAAGCTCGTTAAAAATTAATAGCCTAAATTAACTAATAGCTAGGGGAAAGAGCGTATTTTTACAATGCGCTCTTTTTTATGTAACTAAAAAAATTAACTATGACTACTTTAAAAGAATTGGCAAAACTCTTAAATATTTCGGTATCAACAGTTTCAAAAGCACTAAATGATAGCCATGAAATTAGCGAAAATACCAAAAGAAGGGTTAATGAGTTGGCAGAGAAGTTAAATTACAAACCCAACCGTATTGCACAGCAGTTAAAAACAAATAAAACAAAAACTATTGGTGTCATTTTACCAACCGTAACAAATCCCTTTTTTGCCGAGGTCTTGCATGGTATAGAGACAAGTGCAACAAAAAACAACTATGACATCATTGTGTGTCTGTCCGATGAGTCTTTAAAAAAGGAACAGCGAAGCTTAGAATTACTATCTAATGGAAGTGTGGATGGCTTTATAATTGCTGTAGCTAGAGAAAGTCAGGTAGAAGAACAAACAGAGCACATCCATACGGCTATTAATAATAAAATACCAATATTAATGTTCGATAGGGTTGTCAACGAAATAGAGTGTGATAAAGTTATAGTTGATGACTTTCAATCGGTTTATGAAGCTACTGACTATTTAATCAAAAAAGAGAATAGAAAGCATATTCTATTAGTTAGTAATATTGAAGAGTTAAGTGTAGGGAAATTGAGAATCAAAGGTTACCAAAAGGCCATTGAAGATACTGGTTTAAAGCCTAATATTTTAAAACTTAGCAAGGTTGATGATGTAGAAAAACATATATACAACTACCTTAAAGACAACCCTAGCACTGATGCTATTGTCTCAATAGATCACATAACAGGTATCATTGCCATTAATATGGCAAAAAAGACAGGAAAATCGGTTCCTAAAGACTTATCTGTAATAGGATTTGGCTATGAGCACACACAATTGCTGTCTAGCCCAAAGATTTCAATTGTTCATCAAAAAGCCCTTGAAATTGGAGAAATGTCAGTAAAATTACTAATTGATAATTTACATTCTGATACCCACAAGCCACAAACTACAATTGTGCCAAGCGAACTTAAGCTTAGTGAGTCCACTATATAGAATAATAAAAGCCTGATTGAAAAATCAGGCTTTTATTATTTTTTTAAATTATAAAAAAGGCTTTTTAGTTTCCTTTTATCTTATCCGCTGCGTTTTTACCAGCCTCTTTCACTTTTTCAGCAGCATCATTAGCAGCATCTTTTACATCATTAGCAGCATCCTTGGCGTCATTAGCCATTTCTTGTGCACCTTCTTTAACGCTGTCTACAGCATCATTTGCAGCATCCTTAGCGTCATCCATTGCGTCGCTTGCTTCATCAGCAGCGTCTTCGGCAGCATCTTTAACGTCGTTTACAGCATCATTTGCTGCGTCGGCAGCATTATCCATAGCATCTCCTGCAGCATCAGAGGCATTCTCTACTGCATCTTCAGTTTTTTCTTTAGTTTCTCTACAAGAATTTAACGATAGGCCTAAAAATGCAACTAAGGCTAAACTTAATACAACTTTTTTCATTTTAATAGTTTTAGTGTTAATTGTTGTTAATGCACTAAATTAACAATTTAAATGAAATTTTAACAAAATTCCAGTATTTATTAATAGTGCAACTTAGCTATATACGGATGAAATCTAATATTTGGATGACTGATCCTTTATTTTCTTCTATATAATTTTTATTTATTAAGCCTTGACTCTTCCTTAAGGACGTATCTGATATAAGGCTTTTAATTGTTGAGTTGAAGTCTAGAGATGTTGATACCGATGTTATGCCTCCAAGTTTAATCAAGGCCTTTGCTTCAGGAAATTTATTATATTTTTTCCCAATAATAATCGGAACACCAAATACAGCAGGCTCAAGTACATTATGTAACCCAGTTGTTCCGGCAGCTCCACCTACATATGCTATGTCTGCGTAATTATAAGCTCTGCTGAGGTAGCCTATAGTGTCTAGAATAAATATATTATACTCAGAAAGATTTTGATTTTGCATTTCAGAAAAGCAAATTGATTTAGCTTTAATCTGTGTTTTTAGAGAATAAATATAACTAGGTTTAATGTTATGCGGAGCAATAATAATTTTTAGATTATCAAAATCTAGATTGTTGATGTAATCCATATAAAGTTTATCGTCATTAGGCCAAGTACTTCCAAAGACAATGCATAAATTATTTCCTTTGAATTTTTTGATAAAGCCTACGGAATTATCAACATTTAGTTGATTGGAAACCCTATCGAAACGAGTATCTCCAGAAACGGAAACACTACTGTAATTAATGCTTTTCAGAAGTTTTTTTGAAGATTCATTCTGTGTAAAAATATGATTAAATCCAAACAGAGCAGATTTTGTATAGCGTCCATACCATTTAAAAAAACTTTGATTTTCTCTGAAAACA
Source organism: Winogradskyella sp. (assembly GCA_030149175.1). GTDB lineage: Bacteria > Bacteroidota > Bacteroidia > Flavobacteriales > Flavobacteriaceae > Winogradskyella. The sequence goes on from JASBSA010000015.1 coordinate 40,572, forward strand.
GCAGAAATAAGAATAGCATTGAGATTTCTGTGTTTTATTTCATGCAGAAGATTTGGCCAAATCTCATATTTTACAAAGATGATATAGTCTGGATGCACAAGATCTAAAAATCGCTTTGCATTGGCTTTGGTGTCTAAAGGTAAATAAACAACGACATCTGCAATTTTTGTGTTTTTTCTAACCTCATAGCCAGATGGAGAAAAGAATGTTAAAACAATTTTATGGTCAGGGTACTTAGCTTTTAAAGCTTCAAAAACAGGAAGACCTTGCTCGTATTCGCCTAGAGATGCCGCATGAAACCAAAATGTTTTATCTTTTTTTGAAATTGTATTTTCAAGTTTTGTAAATGTTTCTTTTCTTCCTAAGACCCCTTGTTTTAGTTTAGAGTTGAAAAGAGCAAGTAGTCTAACAATAAAACTAGCAATATAAATTCCTATGGAATAAAGTGTCTTCAATACCTAAGATTTGTGCTAAAATACATTTCTTTAGGTAAAAATGCATTGGCTTAGCGGTTACAATTTCGTATTTTCGCTTAGTGCTATATAATATTGCCTCTTTATTAAAATATTGAAATTCAGAAATGAAAAAAATTCAAATGGTTGACTTGCAAAGTCAATATGCAAAGATAAAAGATGTTGTAGATCCTTCCATACAAGAAGTAATGGAAAGTGCAGCATTTATAAATGGACCAAAGGTTCATCAATTTCAAAAAAACCTAGAAGATTACCTTGGTGTAAAACATGTCATTCCTTGTGCTAACGGTACTGATGCTCTGCAAATAGCGATGATGGGCTTGGGTTTAAAACCTGGCGATGAGGTTATTACGGCAGATTTTACCTTTGCCGCAACTGTAGAGGTTATAGCTTTATTACAATTAACTCCTGTCTTGGTTGATGTTGATCCTGTATCGTTTAATATAGATGTTGAAGCTATCAAAAAAGCGATTACTCCAAAAACAAAAGCTATAGTCCCTGTGCATTTATTTGGTTTAGCTGCTGATATGGATGCGATAATGGAGATTGCAAAAGAACATGATTTATATGTCATTGAAGATAATGCCCAAGGTATAGGTGCAAATTATTTGCATAATGATGGAACCAAAACCAAAACAGGAGCTATTGGTCATGTAGCCTCAACATCATTTTTCCCATCAAAGAATTTAGGCTGTTATGGAGATGGTGGAGCTATTTTTACAAATGACGATGATTTAGCCCATATCATAAGAGGTATTGTGAACCATGGTATGTACGAAAGATATCACCATGATGTAGTTGGTGTAAATTCTCGACTAGATTCTATACAGGCCGCAGTTTTAGATGCCAAATTACCGCATTTAGATAGTTATAATGAAGCAAGGAGACATGCAGCGAGAAAATATACAGAAGCTTTTAAAAACCATCCCAAAATTATAACTCCATCTGGGAGAACGTCTTGTAATGGTATTTGCGAAACTTGCGATTGCCATGTATTCCATCAATATACACTGAACCTAAAGGATGTGGATAGGGATGCTTTGGTGAAGCATTTACAAGAGAATAACATTCCTTGTGGAGTGTATTATCCAATACCATTGCATAAGCAAAAAGCGTACGAGGATGAGCGTTACAATCAAGAAGATTTTAAAGTGACGAATGCTTTGGTGACTTCTGTTATTTCATTGCCAATGCACACAGAATTAGATGATGAGCAAATTGAATTTATAATTGAAAAGGTTTTAAACTTTGTAAACGAAAACTAAATTATGAAAATACTTGTAACGGGTGGCTTAGGTTTTATAGGTTCTCATACGGTAGTAGAACTACAAAATAAAGGTTTTGAGGTTGTAATTATAGATAATTTAAGTAATTCATCAATTGATGTTTTAGATGGTATTACAGCAATTACAGGTGTTAAACCCCTTTTTGAAAAGTTAGACCTTAAAGTTAAGCCTGATGTTACTCGATTTTTTGAAACTCATAATGATATAGCAGGGGTTATTCATTTTGCTGCTAATAAAGCTGTGGGCGAGAGTGTTAAAGAACCTTTAATGTATTATGAAAATAATATAGGCACTTTGGTCTACATACTTCAAGAACTCTCTAAATTAGATAAACAAAATTTCATTTTTAGCTCATCTTGCACGGTTTACGGTCAAGCAGATGAATTGCCAATCACCGAAAATGCTCAGGTAAAACCAGCAGAGTCTCCTTACGGTAATACAAAACAAATAGGTGAAGAAATTATTAGAGATACTTGTAAGGTAAATTCAAACCTAAAGAGTATAGCCTTAAGATATTTTAACCCTATCGGTGCGCATCCTTCTGCAGAAATTGGAGAATTACCTATTGGAGTGCCTCAAAATCTAGTACCATACATTACACAAACAGGTATGGGTTTGCGTGAGCAATTGTCTGTTTTTGGTGGAGATTATCCAACACCAGATGGAACTTGCATTAGGGACTATATCCATGTGGTAGATTTGGCAAAAGCTCATGTTGTAGCTCTGCAACGTTTGTTAGAAGAAAAAAACCTTTCCAATTATGAAGTGTTTAATTTAGGGACAGGAAAAGGAAGTTCTGTACTAGAAGCTATTCAGTCTTTTGATAGGATTTCGGGTAAAAAATTAAAATATCAGATTGTAGGAAGAAGGGAAGGCGACATTACTGCGGCCTATGCAGACACAACAAGAGCAAATGATGTTTTAGGTTGGAAAACACAACTCACCTTAGACGACGCTATGGCATCAGCATGGAAATGGGAAAAAAAGATTAGAAATAAATAAAATACAATACTTATGAAAGCCTTATTCAGTACCCTAGCATTCATTTTTTCTTTATTATTAACAGGTCAAAACACCTACTTACATTGTGGAAAATTAATAGATACTGAGTCTGGTAAAGTACTTACTGAGCAAACAATTATAGTTTCAGGGAATAAAATAGTTTCTGTTAATAAGGGTTATCAAAACCCAGAAAATTTAGAAGACACTATTGTTGATTTAAAATCAAAAACCGTAATGCCAGGATTGATTGATATGCATGTGCATATTGAAAGTGAAACCAATCCAAAATCTTACCTTGAAGATTACACTTTGAATGATGCTGATATAGCATTTAATTCTGTAAAATACGCTGAAGTTACTCTTATGAATGGTTTTACAACCGTAAGAGATTTAGGAGGTACTGGAGTTAATGTGGCTCTGAGAAATGCTATAAATGCAGGCAAAGTTAAAGGGCCAAGAATTTTTACAGCTGAGAAAGCTTTGGCAACTACAGGTGGTCATGCCGATCCTACTAACGGTGCAAGTAGAGATTTAATGGGGAATCCTGGTCCAAAAGAAGGGGTGGTAAACGGTTTAGATGATGCAAAAAAGGCCGTAAGACAACGTTATAAAAACGGTGCAGACCTCATTAAAATAACTGCAACAGGAGGTGTGCTAAGTGTAGCCAAGAGTGGACAAAATCCGCAATTCACTGTTGAAGAAATTAAGGCTATCTGCGAAACCGCCAAAGACTATGGTTTTCATGTTGCAGCCCATGCTCATGGAGACGAAGGTATGCAACGTGCTATTTTAGGTGGTGTAAAAACCATTGAGCATGGCACTTTAATGAGCGATGAAACCATGGAGCTTATGAAAAAGCATGATGTTTACTTAGTTCCAACCATTACAGCAGGAAAATTCGTGTCAGATAAAGCTAAAATAAAAGGCTATTATCCTGAAGTTGTTGTGCCAAAGGCCTTGGATATTGGGCCAAAGATTCAGGATATGTTTGGCAGAGCATATAAGTCTGGTGTAGGGATTGCTTTTGGAACAGATGCTGCGGTTTTTTACCATGGAGAAAACGGAAAAGAATTTGGTTATATGGTTGAAGCAGGAATGCCAGCAATCGAAACCATTCAAAGTGCTACAGTTACCAATGCAATGATTCTTAAAATGGAA
>JASBSA010000019.1 GCA_030149175.1 Winogradskyella sp.
AAATGCTTTTCTTCAAATTTTGGGAAAGGTGCTGTTGAAATAGATGCTGTATGCCCTAGTTGTTCCCATAATTCTTCAGCAATATGTGGTGCATAAGGTGACACTAACACTAATAACGGTTCTAAGATTTCTTTACTTGTACACTTTTGAGCTGTTAGCTCGTTTACCGCAATCATAAATGTAGATACAGAGGTATTAAACGAGAAATTCTCGATATCTTCCTCAACCTTCTTAATGGTTTTATGAAGGGTTTTTAAGTTATCCTTTGTTGGCTCCACTTCGACTTCGCTCAGTGACCCATGCATAAAAGGAACATAGAGTTTCCAGAGTTTTTTTAGGAAACCATGTACACCAGTAATACCAGCAGTATTCCAAGGTTTGTATTGCTCTAATGGCCCAAGGAACATTTCGTACAGACGTAAGCTGTCTGCGCCATAATCTGCTACAATATCATCTGGATTAACCACATTGTACTTTGATTTTGACATTTTTTCGACGTCTCTGTGGGTAATATATTCTCCATTTGTATTGGTAATGAAGGTAGCATCATTAACAAAAGAAAATAATGGATCTTCTTTTAAACTATTAATATTTAATGCGTCAGTAGTGCCTTTAAGATGATTCAGACTAACTCTGAATGATGTAAATGTCCCGCTGAATTCATCTCCAACATATTTTACATTGAAACCTTTTGACTTATACAAATTTATTATATCATCGACTATTTTTTGAGTTACATTATCCAATTCTCCTTTCAAACCTTTATCGTAAGACTCTTTTGGAATAACATATTTCTTTCCTACCTCAATACCTGCTCTAGCTGAATCAGCTAAATCAGAAGGTTTCTCAAATTTAAAACCTGGTCCAAATCCATAAGCAAAGGCACTCGTCCCCAAAATCATTCCCTGATTAATCAGCTTTTTAAACGGCTCATCAACTCCAACAAAACCTCTATCGTATAAAAACTTTACCCAAAAACGAGAGTACAATAAATGGCCAGTCGCGTGCTCGCTACCACCAATGTATAAATCTACATTTTCCCAGTACTTAAGAGCATCTTCAGTAGCAAAAGCTTCGTCTCTTTTTGCTTGCTCTTCCATATAACGGAAGAAGTACCAAGAGCTTCCTGCCCAACCTGGCATGGTGTTGAGTTCTAGAGGATAAATGCCTTTAGATTCTGAAACATGTTCAGAATGACAAACTGTATTTGTATTGGTGTCCCAAGCCCAAACGTCTGCACGACCTAATGGTGGCTCTCCTTCTTCGGTTGGTAAGTATTTTTCAACTTCTGGTAAGGTTAATGGCAAATGTTTTTTATCTATCATTTGCGGCATACCATCCTTGTAATACACTGGGAATGGTTCGCCCCAATAACGCTGACGAGAAAACACAGCATCACGCAAACGATAATTGGTTTTTCCTTCACCTTGACCGATTTGTTCCAATTCGAAAATAGCGCGTTTGGTAGCTTTCTTATAGTTCATTCCATCAAGGAAATCGCTATTGGCAATTTTAACGTTATCCTTAGACGCAAAGGCCTCTTCAGAAATATCAACTCCTTCAAAAATATTTGGTATCGAAATATTAAAGTGCTTTGCAAAGTCATAATCACGTTGGTCTCCACAAGGCACAGCCATAACAGCTCCTGTGCCGTAGCTTGCCAATACGTAATCTCCTATCCAAATCGGAATAGGTTCTTTGGTAAAAGGATGCTCGGCATA
>JASBSA010000097.1 GCA_030149175.1 Winogradskyella sp.
AAAAAACAAATAGATCAAAAACGATGTGAACTGGTTGAGGAATTAGGGCTTCAAGAAGTTACAAACAGTCTTGTAGCTTCATTACCACTAGGGTGGAAGCAAAAGTTGGCGTTTTCAGTTTCTCTGTTGCACGAGCCTAAAATCGTTTTTTTGGATGAGCCTACTGGCGGAGTAGATCCTATTACAAGACGTCAATTTTGGGAAATGATTTACAAAGCTGCCCATAATGGCACTACCATTTTTGTAACAACCCATTATATGGACGAAGCTGAATATTGCGACCGTGTTTCCATAATGGTCAATGGAAAAATTGAAGCCTTGGACACCCCAAAAAAACTAAAAGAACATTATAAAACAAACACAATGAACGATGTGTTTTTAAAACTGGCTAGAGGATGAAACGATTTGTAGGTTTTGTGCGAAAAGAGTTTTATCACATATTCCGTGATAAACGTTCCCTGTTTATATTGTTTGGAATGCCAATAGCCCAAATTTTATTGTTTGGTTTTGCGATTACCAACGAAATCAACAATGTGAATATTGCCATTTTGGACCAAGCCAATGATGTGACATCAAAAGAAATCATCAATAAAATTGCAGCTTCAAAACACTTTAGCATTGTAGATATCATTCAAAAAGAATCATCGATAGAATCTATATTCAAAAAAGGTAAGGTAAAAGCCGTGCTTCAATTTGAAAACAATTTTGGAAGCAACCTCATTAAAGAAAAACAGGCCAATGTACAGGTACTAACCGATGCCACAGACCCCAATATGGCAAATACCATCAGTAATTATATTTCGGCCATACTTAAAAAGTATCAACAAGAACTAAACAAGAATACAACCATAGATTACCAAATCATATCACAAAGTAGGATGATTTATAATACTGAACTAAAGAGCGTTTATATGTTTGTTCCGGGTGTGATGACGGTTATTTTGATGTTGGTTTCTGCAATGATGACATCCATTTCCATAACCCGGGAAAAAGAACAGGGAACTATGGAAATTTTATTGGTGTCTCCTTTAAAACCCTTTCAGGTCATTATTGGCAAAGTGTTTCCATACATATTCCTATCGGTTATCAATGCCATTGTTATTGTGTTGTTGAGCATTTTCGTCTTTAATGTGCCCGTAAATGGCAGTTTGTTCCTTTTAGGAATTGAAAGTGTGCTGTTTATTATCTCATCATTGGCGTTGGGGATTTTAATTTCAACCATATCGGCAACACAGCAAACCGCTATGATGATTTCCTTAATGGGCTTGATGTTGCCCACCATATTGCTTTCAGGATTTATTTTTCCTATAAGTAGTATGCCCTTACCGCTTCAGGTTATCAGTAACATTATACCTGCAAAATGGTTTATCATTATTGTAAAAGGGATTATGCTAAAGGGCATTGGGATTGGTTTCATTTTTAAAGAAACGGCCATTCTTGTTTTGATGACGTTATTGTTTATAGGTATAAGCGTGAAAAAATATAAAATCAGATTGGAGTAAGATGAGCATAATATTTTACATCATACGAAAAGAGTTTAAGCAAATCTTTAGAAATAAAGGAATGCTACCCATCATATTTATTTTGCCTGTACTGCAATTGATTATTTTATCCAATGCAGCGACCTACGAGATAAAAAACATACAATTTGGATATGTTGATGCTGATAACAGTAGCATATCAAGAAGGTTGATAGAGCAGTTTCAAGCTTCGACATATTTCAATGTTTCAGAAAGATTTTCTTCAGAAAAGGAAGCTTCACAAGCAATGCAGGAAGGTACAATAGATGCCTACTTGAATATACCAGTGCATTTTGAAAGGGATTTACAAAAAGACAAAACAAATGCAATAGGTGTGTTTGTTGATGCCATAGATGGTTCAGCAGCGGGAGTAATCAATGTTTACATCTCTCAAATCATACAGAGTTATAACAAGAATATTGCGATGGATTTGATACAGATTTCAGATTCTGTACAGAAACCAAATAGTATAGATAGTATTCCTTTATTCTGGTACAATCAGACCTTGAACTATAAAACATTCATGGTGCCTGGTATTTTGGTTTTGCTTGTTACAATGATTACCCTGTTTTTATCTGGAATGAACATTGTTAGGGAAAAAGAAATAGGCACCTTGGAACAAATCAATGTAACGCCTATAAAAAAGTATCAATTTATAATAGGCAAACTATTTCCATTTTGGGTTCTTGGTATGGGGCTTTTGACCATTGGTTTAATTCTAGCTAAAGTTATTTTTAATGTACCTATGATAGGAAACCTGGGGCTGCTCTATGCTTATACTTCGGTTTACATATTGGTGATTTTGGGAATGGGATTGTTCATCTCAAACTTCACCGATACACAGCAGCAAGCTATGTTTATTGCGTGGTTTTTTGTAGTGATATTCATATTGATGAGTGGATTGTTCACACCTATTGAAAGTATGCCAAAATGGGCACAGATACTTACGGAATTTAATCCTGTGAAGTATTTTGTGGAAATCATACGAATGGTAATGCTTAAAGGCTCTGGTTTTACCGATATCCTTCCTTTAGCCATAAAAACATTGGCCTATGCAATTGTAATGAACGGTTTGGCAGTTTGGAGTTATAAAAAAACAAGTTAAAACTTAATTAGAATAACAAATATAGAAACAACAAGATTTTTAAGAAATAGGATTTAAACAGACACGTAAGAACACAAAAAATAGAGGCTATCAAATGATAGCCTCTTAAAAGACTATTTTCCAAGCATTAGTAACTCGTTTACAACAACTTCGGTTACATAATGTTTCTTACCATCATTATCATCCCAAGAGCGGTTAGTTAATTTGCCTTCAATAGCAATTTCTTTTCCTTTGGTAATGTAATTTTCAACAACTTTCACAAGACCATTTTTTACTACTACTGGATGCCAGTAAGTACGCTCTATCTTGTTTCCTTGTTTGTCTTTATAGCTGTCATCTGTTGCCAAATTAAATCTTGCTATTTTACCACCATCTTCAAAAGTGATAATTTCTGGATCTTGTCCTAATCTACCTATAAGTTGTACTTTATTTCTAAGTGAGTTCATAATTTTCAATTTTTAAAGGATTATAAATTCGTGGGTCATAGCCCATAAATTCGATTATTTTTTGAATGTTTTTTGGAGTGGGTTTGGTTTTGCCATACTCCCATTTGTATATAGTTGATTCGTAAACGTCAAGCTCTAAAGACAATTCAAAAGCAGAATAGCAATGTGCCATTCTGTACTGCCTTATGTAGTCTCCAAAAGAGGCTGGATTTACAGGATAGCCCTTAGGCAGTGGCTTTTGGGCGGTTAATTCGATGTCGCAAATGGTCAACGACGTGGTGCCATTGTGTGTCTGTTACTTTTTCGCCATTGGTGTTTTTGTAACTTTCGTTTGTGGCTATAGAAAATTTTGCAAGCATTTTACCAGACTCAAGGTTAATGATTTCTGGGTCTTTTCCTAAATTACCAATCAACTGTACTTTGTTTTTTAATGTGTTCATGTGTTCTAAAATTTAATTGTTAAACAGTTAATACAATTGAACCTTCAATGATTCAACACCGCAAAGATGAGATGACTGGCAAATTTTAGTCGGTAGTTACTTATTTAATTTCGTTTGTAAATGTTTGTAGTCGTTTACAAACGTATAATCTTTTTTATTATGGGCTTTTGTTGTAGATTTAAGCTCATTAATAACATTTACGTTGTACTTTCCTGAAATAGGTTGACTAAAAAACTCTTGGCAAAAAACAAAGCTCATGAAATATATATTGAATTTTAAGAGACATAAGCAATTTCAAAGTTTAATCATTATCTCAACCCTCTCTATTGGTCTTTCATTCTTTTCATGCAAAGAGAAAACAAATTCTTCAAAAAATGGGGAAAGTGAATTGATAATAAAAATAAATGCTGTGCAAGAACAGATAATGGCACAAGGAAACTTAACTAAAGAAGAAGAGCAAGCAATGCTAAGTATTTGCAGTATTGTGTCACAAAATGATGGTTTGGCAACTTATACTACTGATAATAGCATACTATTAAAGGATGTAGAGATTCCGCCAGTCTATAATGGTTGTGAAAATCTTTCTAAGGAAGAAACAAGGGAATGTTTTAAAGACAAAGTAACGGCATTCATAAAGCGTGAATTTAACTTGAACGTTTTGAAAGAATTAAATCTTTCAAAACCAAAGACGGTTGACACCTTTTTTATAATTACCGAAAACGGAAATTTAACCGGCATGAAAGTCAGAAATGCAGAAGTAACCATTCAAGCTGAAATTTTGAGAGTACTAAGAAAAATGCCTGTGATGAATCCTGCTATTGACAACGGAAAAAGTGTCTCAGTGTTGTGCTCTATGATAGTTAAATATGGAAATGATATCGAAATTGATTTCGTTTACATTCCTGAAAGGCCAAATGATTAAAATTTTAAGTTTTATTATTGATACTATAAAAAACCAATTACCAATGGCATTAATAGTTCATTACCGCTAAATTCTAGATCAGGTTTTTTTTAATCTATCAAAGAAATTTTATGAAAAATTTAAAAATAATAGTATTACTCTTTTTAATCGATAAACAAGAGTTAAAAATAAAATGAACGTGATAAATGACAGATACGAAAAGATTATATAAAATAGCATTAGGTCTTGCGGTTTTTACCATAATATATAATATAATAGAGGGTGTAATTTCTACTTACCTCGGTTTTGAGGATGAAAGTCTCGCACTTTTTGGTTTTGGCTCGGACAGTTTTATAGAAGTAATCTCTGGGTTTGGCATTGTACATATGATTTTAAGAATCCAAAACAATCCCAATAGCAAACGTAATGATTTTGAGCGGACTGCGTTGAGGATTACAGGAACGGCTTTTTATATTTTGGTTTTTGGACTCGTAACAACAAGTATCTACAATATTTGGATAGGGCATAAACCACTAACAACTTTTTGGGGAGTTGTTATTTCTATTATCTCTATTTTAATCATGTGGATTTTGGTTTTTTGGAAAAGAAAGGTCGGAAACAAATTAAATTCTTCACCGATTTTAGCAGATGCTAACTGCACAATGGTTTGTGTTTACATGTCCATCATACTGCTCATAAGCAGTGGGATATATGAGTTATTCGGAATTTCTTACATAGATAGTATTGGAACACTCGGACTTTCTTACTTTGCATTTAAAGAAGGCCAAGAATGTTTTGAAAAAGCAAAGAGTGATAAAAATTGCTGTTGCGACTGAATATAATTCAGAAGAAAAATACTGGTGCCTGTTTCAGAAACTGAGGATTATAACTCGCTATTCATCCATTATGCCTATAATAAGAAAAACCACAACGGTCACAAGGGTAACTTGGGTGGCCAATAAACTCGCTTCAAGGCTCCGTATGCCCTGAATAACTTAACTCAATAGTATTGTTTTCAGTTTCTGGTTCTAAAACTTGTGGTTTCATAATTAAAATCAATTAATGGTTTATATACAACCATCGGAACCGTTATAAAATGTCATCACGCGTTTAAAAATGTTGCCTTTTAACCTTAAACTAAAAAAAAGCACCTCCTAGCAGAGGTGCTTTGTGTTAGCTATTAATTTAAGAGTTCAATGGATTATATTAAGATTCCCCTAATAAATCTTAACATACCAAAAATAAATAATAATGCTCAAATATTCGGCATAATTTTATAAGAAAAGTCTTTCAAGTATTTTGTAAACGTTTGTAAGCGAATATTTTGTAATTTGAACTATTCAAAAAAAATAATCTATGCATAGAAAGTGCCCAGAATGTGGTGATAGAATTATTGGCCGAATTGACAAAAAGTTTTGTAGTGATAGCTGCAGAAATGCGCATAATAATCGCATCAATAAAGACTCTAAAAACTTAATACGAAACACCAATAATCGCCTTAGAAAAAACTACAGAATACTAGAAACACTTAACCCTAATAAAAAAACCAAATGCTCTAGAGCAAAACTCATAGAAAAAGGGTTTGACTTTAACTACTTTACAAGCATTTACACCACAAAAGCAGGTACCACCTACTATTTTGTATATGACCAAGGCTATTTGCCTTTAGAGGGAGACTATTATGCTTTAGTAAAACGAGACGATTAACCTTTTGTACTACTATTCCAGTTTTCACCTTTAAGCTGTAAGGCTGCTTTAAGAATGTCCTTTTGGCTAATCTGGCCTACCAACTTACCGTTTTCAACAATAGGAAAGCGTCTTCGTTTAGAGTTTAAAAACTTATTAGCAGCATCAAACACATCCATGTTGCCATCAATAGTTTCAACATCTTTAGCCATACGCTTTTCTACATTATCATGCTCTAATGGCATATTGTAATAACGGCTTTCGCTCAGTTGTTTAAGACAATCTCCTTCTGAGATAATACCTACTAACTCGTGCCTGTCATTAACCACTGGTCCTCCAGAAATTTTATACTTTATTAAAGACTCAACCACTTCTTGTACCGTTTGGTCTGGCTTAAACGTTATAAGATTGGTAGTCATGTAATCTCTTACTTTGAGTGCTGTTGCTGGTGCAGTATTCTGTTGTTGCTTACGCGCACCTTGAAAACTTTTTATTCCCATAACATTCAATTTAGTGTTTAATTTAAAGTTACTGAAAATTAATTAGTTAGCAAAATGAAAAAAACCTTAAGCTTTTGTTATGTATTTTTAACCTAAACTTATCTAAAGTCTTGAAGAAACAAATTAGTATTATTGGCTGTGGTTGGCTTGGTTTTCCGCTTGCTAAAACGCTTATTGAAAATGGTTATACCGTAAAAGGATCTACAACATCAAAAGATAAACTAAAAACACTCCGTAACTCTGGTATTGAAACTTATCTCGTAGCTTTAAATGAAGATAAAATTACAGGAAATTATATTGATTTTTTAACAGGAAGTGCATCAGCAGTTATAAATATCCCACCAGGTTTAAGAAAGAATCCCTATAAAAATCACGAGAGAGAAATACAACATTTAGTTAATGCCATAGAATCCCAAAACATTAAAAATGTTATTTATATAAGCTCTACTTCTGTTTTTAAAGACGAAACAAACTTTCCAATTATCAATTCTGATGGTGTCCCAAATGCAACATCTCATAACGGAAAGCAGCTTATTACCATTGAAAACATGCTTAAAGAAAACACCAACTTTAACACTACGATTATTCGTTTTGGTGGTTTATTTGATGTACAGAGACATCCTGCCAAATACTTAGCTGGTAGATCAAACCTTTCAAATCCAGATGCTCCTGTAAATCTTATTCATAAAGAAGACTGTATTAACATCATATCTTTAATCTTTAAAAACAATGTTTGGAACCAGGTGTTTAATGCCGCTTATCCTTATCATCCAACAAAAAAAGATTACTACACTTCGTATTGCAAACAACATCAACTAGATTTGCCAAATTTCAACTTATCAGAAAAAAGTAAGGGAAAAATAGTAGATAGTGCAAAACTGGAACAGCTTTTGAATTACACTTTTAAACAGGCACTATAGAAATTAGTAGTTTATTAAGAGCTATATTCTGAAATTTTTATAGTTTTAGCCCTCAAAATTTTTTATAACATGAAACAGATTACAATTGCAGTTGTTATGCTTTTCTCGGTAAGTGTTTTTGCCCAGACTAATGCAGATTTAAAAGCACACTACGAGGCTTATTACAAGGAGATGAAAAAGCAAGGAGATGTACAAGGTATCATTAATGCCTTAACGCACCTTAATATATTAGAGCCTTCTGTAGCAAGAAAAGACACCTTAGCGTATTTATATCTTTCTGAAGGTAAGTACATGCAAGCCCTTAACACTATTGGTGTTGAAAAAAATGCGTCAGACTCTGATATGAATGTTGAAGTAAAAGCTTTGGCACTGAAAAACCTCAATCAGCCAAAACTAGCTTTAGAACATTATGAGATTTTATTTAAAAGAGATCCTAACGTGTATTTAGCTTACGAAATGGCTGATATGAAAATTCAAGTGAATGATTTAGCTGGCGCAAAGACTAATATTGAATATGGCTTGGCAAATGTAAAGGATGACATGAAACGTGCTTTTTATGAAACACAGCAACCCTATGAAACATCTATGGAAGCTGCACTTTTATGCCTTAAAGGTTTACTTACATTTACTGAAAACAGAACAGCTAACATTGACGCTGCCATTAAACTTATGAATGATGCATTAGCCATAGATCCTAATTTTAATTTAGCAAAAGTTAGCAGGCAAGGTTTAGAAAGCCAAAAAGCTCAGCAAGCTGCTGCGGCAACTAAAAAGAATTAAATTCTTTAAGAATATTGCATAAAAAATGCTGCCTTTTGGCAGCATTTTTAGTTTCATTAATTCAGTTTTTACCAAATTCTTACGCGCTCTTCTGGTGGTAAATACATGGCATCACCTTCTTTAATATCAAACGCTTCGTAAAATGCATCGATATTTTTTAATGGTTGTGTTGCTCTAATATGACCTGGCGAATGTGGGTCTGTATTAATTTGTGTCCTTAATGCCTCATCTCTAATAAGCGTTCTCCATACGGTAGCCCAAGACATAAAGAAGCGTTGCTCTGGCGTAAATCCATCAATATTATCTGGTCTTCCGTTTTCTTTAAAGTGCAATTGTAAACCATCATAAGCCCCTAGAACACCGCCTAAGTCACCAATATTTTCACCTAAGGTAAAAGGACCATTTACATAAACACTATCTAAAACCTCTATTGCAGAATATTGGTCCGCTAAAGCTTTACCTCTTTTTTCAAACTCTTCTAAGTCTTCTGATGTCCACCAGTTGTTTACGTTTCCGTCACCATCAAAACGTGCTCCAGAATCGTCAAAAGCATGAGAGATTTCATGACCTATAACAGCTCCTATTCCACCATAGTTTACAGCTTCATCTGCTGTATAATTATAAAAAGGAGGTTGCAAAATTGCTGCAGGAAATACTATCTCATTATTTAAAGGGTTGAAATACGCATTAACCATCTGTGGTGGCATTCCCCATTCTGTTTTATCTACAGGTTCGTTGATTTCACTTAAACTTTTCTTTTGTGACCACGCTCCTACTGCCAACATATTTTCTGCGTAAGAGTTTCCTTCTTTAACTTGCAAGTCAGAATAATCTTCCCACTCATCTGGATACGCAATTTTAACGGTAAACTTATCAAGCTTTTCTATAGCTTTCTTTTTAGTTTCCTCGCTCATCCAATCTAAATTGGTAATTCTATTTTGAAAGGCTTTAATAACATTTTCAATCATTTTTTCAGCTTTCTCCTTTGCCTCTGGTGGGAATTTAGCCTGTACATAAAGCTGACCTACAGCTTCACCTACACTGCCGTCTACTGTACCAAGTGCACGTTCATCTGCAGGACGCATAGCTTTAGAGCCGTTTAAAGTTTTTCCGTAGAATTCCCAATTGGCTTTTTCAATTTCTGTAGTTAAGTAACCTGCTGCTCCGTTTAAAGTACTCCAATCCATCAATATTTTAATATCTTCTATTGGTGTAGCCTTTAAGAAGGCATCCATAGCTTTCATATACTTTGGCTGCATTACCAAAAGCGTATCTACTTTCTTTTCAATTCCCATATCATCCATAAACTTTTGCCAGTTAATAGATGGTGCCATTTCTTGTAACTCTGCCACTGATTTTGGGTTGTTGAAATTTCTTATATCTCTACTTGCTACTTTATCTAAACGTGGCTCTGCTAGTTGTGTTTCCATAGCAAGGATTTTATCCGCAGCAGCTTTTGCTTCTGCTTCTGAATAGTTAATGTACTGAAGCATTCTTGCTACATGATCTACATACTGCCCTCTAATTTCTTTAGTTTTTTCATCTTGATCTAAGTAATAGTCGCGCTGTAAACCTAAACCTGCTGGGAATAGCCAAGCCATATTCATGCTGCTGTCGTTAAGTCCTGGATTAGAACCTATACCTGCAAATGGTGCGCCAACTCCTAATGTAGAAGCATATACAGTTTGCATATCATTTAGGTTCTTAATACCTCCTATTTTGTCTAATAATGGTTGTAGTGGCTTTATACCTGCTTCGTTACGCGCAACGGTATCTAACTCAGATTCAAAAATTAATAATGCTTTTTGCTGGTCTGAGCCTTCTTTATAAGTACCCAATTCTTTAGATGTATTTAATATTTCTAATACATCTTTTCTTGTGGATTTACGTAATACACCGAATCCTCCCCAACGGGTTTCATCGTCTGGAATGGTGTTTGTTTCCAACCATTTTCCGTTAACATACTTGTAAAAATCTTCTTTTGGACTAACGCTAGTGTCCATGTTTTCCAAAATAATACCTGGAATTTTTTCTTCTGCCAAGGCAGTGTCTTTCTTGGCTTCTTCCTTACATGCTAATACAGTAAAAAAAGCCAGACCTGATATCGCTAGAACGCGATTAAGATTGGTTTTCATGTGTTTTTAATTGTTTGATTAATTATGGCCACATGCAATTCGCTATTGATCATTCTAAAAGACGATTGTATTAAGAATATGCTCGTGCCATAATTTGGTTTTAGTTAATTTCGAATTAAACGTAGTTAATAAATAAGACCTGTAAAACAGATAAATGTTACAACTTAACAAAACTTTAAGACAAATAAAGTGCTAAAACTCTGACTTTATTTGCTCATATAAATCGCGTTCTAATTTCTTATTAATTTGATAATTGAGATTAGAAAATGCGATTAAAACTTCTTTTACACTTTCGAGTTTCAGTTGGTTTTCAATATTATCGAGTGTTAAATTTTCATGTAATCTTAAAAGTGTCGTTTCAATAATTGCGGTTCTCGATATAATTGGGTTTGTTTTGAGTGTACTTGGCATTTGTGCCTTAAATTCTTCTATAAACTTCTTTAAAAGTTCCTTATCGCCATTAAAAAATGATAAATCTGCTTTTTTAAGATAATCTATCTGTATGGCTAATTCCTGATATTTTTCCCAGTCTGTTACAGCTTTTTCTCCTCTTTGGCTCAGCACATAATCCGTGTACTTAAATCCTTCAATCGCCTTAGCACTAATAACCGGTTGTTGGTTAGTATTTTCTTCAGTATCATATTCTGAAGCTAACTTATTATCACCGCAGTTTATTAATAGAAGAAAACATACATTAAGAAGGAAAAACCCAATTCTCATAAAGTCCTTTGTTTGCTGTAAATATACTTAAACTATTATTTTCATTTCATAGTATAATCTTAAAATATAGATTATCAACTTTTTACTTAAACGTCATTTTTTTTAAACATTTTAATTTTTGAACACCCAAATTCTTCATATTTTTGAGAATACTTTAATTACACTTATGCCTTCAAGAATATTAATCATTGGTGCCTGCGGACAAATAGGTACGGAACTTACCACCAAGCTAAGAGAAATACACGGTGTTGAAAATGTCATCGCCAGCGATATTAACACCAGAAAGTTAGATTTAGTAAACTCTGGCCCTTTTGAAATTATTGATGCCAAAAATTTTAATGCCATCAAAGATTGTTGTATCAACTACAATATCGATACAGTCTATCTTATGGCTGCGCTTTTAAGTGCAACAGGAGAAAAATATCCTATGGAAGCTTGGGATCTTAACATGAATTCGCTTTTTCATGTTTTGAACTTAGCTAAAGGTGGTACGATAAAAAAAGTATATTGGCCGAGCAGCATTGCCGTTTTTGGCCCAACAACACCGAGAGATCATACACCTCAGCATACCATTTGCGAACCTACAACGGTGTATGGGATAACTAAACAAGTCGGTGAGCGTTGGTGCGAATACTACCATAAAAAATACAATGTCGATGTGAGGAGCATCCGCTATCCTGGTATTATAAGTCACAAGGCCATGCCAGGTGGTGGAACGACGGACTATGCGGTTGAGATATACCATGAAGCCATTAAAAATGCCAAGTATGAATGCTTCTTGTCTGAAAACACGAGTTTACCTATGATGTTTATGGATGATGCTATAAAAGCAACTATAGATGTAATGGAAGCGCCTGCCGAGAACTTAACCATTAGATCATCATACAATCTGTCGGCTATTTCATTTACTCCAAAAGAAATTTTTGAAAGTATAAGGCGTCATATTCCAGAATTTGAAATCACCTACAAACCAGATTTTAGACAAGCCATTGCGGATAGTTGGCCGTCATCAATTGATGATTCTGTAGCGAGAAAAGATTGGAACTGGCAACACCATTACGATTTGGATGCCATGACGGAAGAGATGCTGAATGAATTAAAGAAAAGATACAGTCATTATTCTACTTAACATATAGTTGGTATAAATTTATTATCTTGGGTCCTTTAATACCTCAAATGTTTGCAACAGTCAGAAAAAGAGAGGTCTTAATCCCTTTTTTTTCTTTTGTTTTTCTCAATCTTCTGGTTCTATTTTTATGGGATGAGTCTATTACTGCTCAAAAATTAGCGTTGCAGGAAAGGGTTGATAATTCAGGCGAACTCCTCTCTCAAAAGTTTCTTTCCATAATTAAAAGCGACATTCAAAGCTTAGAGAATTTAAAGTATAGGTTTGAGATTACCAATGGTGATTATTTTAATTATTGGGAATATGATGCTGAACTAATATTGCAGCAAAACGCGTCCTTTAAATTTATTGAATGGATTGATAACTTAATGATAGTTCGAAAAATTAATCCAACTAAAGGTAATGAAGCTGCAATTGGGCTGGATATATCTAAAATAGATTATCGACGTGACGAGTGGATTAAACATAGCTTGGATGGCTCTACAAATATTACTCCATGGTCTAAAATGACTCAAGGCGGATATGCCTTTTTAGTAGATGTTCCTGTTTATTTTGATGGAGAATTTAAAGGCACGATAACGGCAGGTATGGATTTTAAGGAAAATCTTGATGCTTTTGCAGAAAACCTATCTGATTACAGTATAGAAATTAGGGACGAAAACAACAGTGTATTTTATACTCAAAATCAATCTCAAAAAAAAGTTTCGAGCAAGGATTTCATATATACCAACATTTTGAAAATTGATAGTCTAGACAATCAAAACTGGTCTATTAAAGTGACTCCTGCTTCTGCGAGTTTTTTAAGTGACAAAAGCACTTCCATAAATCACATGCATATTTTTGGTTTGGTATTATCTACCTTAATGAGTTTACTCATTTACTTCTATCTAAGGGCCAAATCAGAAAGCCTAAGAGCCATTAGAGCTAACAAAAAACTGGTAATAACAAACAAAAAACTAAGTAAACAGCGTAATAGAGCTGAAAAAGCGTCTAAGGCAAAAACAGAGTTTCTCTCAAATATGAGTCACGAAATAAGGACACCTCTTAATGGTATTTTAGGTTTAATACAATTAATGAAAAACTCAAATAAGCCTGATAATTATGATTATTATATAGATTTAATGGATCAATCTTCTAAAAACCTATTAGCCTTAGTAAATGATGTTTTGGAGATAGACAAAATTGAGTCTGGAGAAGCTAGTCTAAACGAGGTGGTTTTTAAACCTAGTAAAGCAATAGAAATATTGGTAAATCAATTTAAAGATGATTTTGAAGCCAAAAACCTTTATATAAGTCTAAAATTAAATTCAAACTCAAACTTTTCTGTAATTGGAGATGAAGGTAAACTCAATCAGGTTATCATCAATCTTCTAAAAAATGCTTTAAAATTTACAACTTCCGGTGGAGCTACAGTGATTTATGAAGAAGCCTTAAAAAACGATAGCGCAAATATTAGTATTAAAGTATCTGATACAGGTATTGGGATTCCAAAAAATACGCTTTCAAAAATTTTTAGAAGATTTACACAAGTAGATCAAGGCATTAAGAAGAAGCACGAAGGTAGTGGACTTGGTCTAGCTATATGCGAGAATTTAGTTGAGTTAATGGATGGTAAAATTTCAGTAGAAAGTCAACTTAATGAAGGGAGCACATTTCAAGTTAACGTACCTTTTAAACTATCAGATAAACAATCCCAAAAAATTACCAACAGCAATATCTCCCACCTCAACTTAAATGAACTAAAAGTCTTAGTTGTGGATGATAACAACATAAATGTTCTTGTATTAACGAAACTTCTGGAAAATCTTGGAGTAAAGTCGGACCATACCAACGATGGTATTTCTGCCGTTAAGATGGCAAAGAACAAGAAATATCAGCTTGTATTTATGGACATACACATGCCGCAAATGGATGGTTACGAAGCTACACGACTTATAAAAGAGAATAATCATGAAGTGGTAATTATAGGTCTCTCTGCAGATGTGACCAAACAAACCATAGACAAGTCTATAGAATTTGGCATGAGAGATTACCTTGCCAAACCACTATCCCAGAAAAAACTACATAGCTTATTAATGAAATATTTCTCTAGTTAGTATATAAGTTTTTTGTGGGGCTATCTATAAAGATCATTGTACAAATTGTACAAAAAAACATTAACTATTAATAAACCAATTTACCTCTTTTAATGGTAATTCGATAGAACTCTGAAAAAAATTATGTGTTAACATTAAAAGCTAAAGCGTAATAATAAAAAAGCCTGATAAAATTATCAGGCTTTTTTTGCTCCTCAGGTTGGGCTCGAACCAACGACCCTCTGATTAACAGTCAGATGCTCTAACCAACTGAGCTACTGAGGAAGGTGTTTTTTCGCTTTTGCGAGCGCAAATATAAATTATTTTTTAATCTCTGCAATATGAAACCCTATTTTTTTATTGGGTTATTGCCTTAAATATGTCGTTTCCGTTTGCAAACAACACGAGTGCTATTAAAATAAAGAAACCTACAATCTGTGCACGCTCTAAGAATTTTTCGCTTGGTTTACGACCAGATACCATTTCGTAAAGTAAAAACATTACATGCCCTCCATCTAAAGCCGGTATCGGAAGCAAGTTAAGTATAGCTAACATTATGGATAAAAATGCTGTTAATCTCCAAAATGCTTCCCAACTCCAAAAATCTGGAAATATATCATAGATGGCCTTAAAACCTCCGAGTCCTTTATATGCTCCTGTGCTTGGTGTAAGCAATACCTTTAATTGACCAAAGTACCCTACGATTTCTTCTTTAAACATAATTGCACCAGCACTAAAACTATCTACAAAATCATATTCTTGTCTTACAACATCAAAATATCCTAATTCTTCAAAACGATTTTCGTGTATAGCTGGAAATATTCCCATCTTACCATCTTCGTTGATACGAAGTTTTCTTTCTATCGTTTTATCACCCCTTAGAAATACTGCCACTATTTCCTCATCTTTATAATTAGACAATCTCGATTCTAATTCATCAAAGTACTTAACTTCAATACCATTTACTGAAAGCAAAACATCTCCTTCTTTTAAATCAACGTCCTTATTCAAAGAGTTCTTGTCCACTTCACCTACCATAAAAGGTATTCTTTGAATAAAAAGACCCGTTCTCTTTCTAGATGACAATTGTCCTAAAAAATCTTCGGGCAAATCTATTTTTTTTACCTCATCACCTCTTTCAATTGTGAATTGTTTTGCCGTTATCAGGCTTCTTATAACCTGTTGATGAGTTTCAACACTTTCACCATTTACTGCAAGTATTTTATCACCAGTCTTAAATCCTATTTCATTTAGAAGTGGACTTTCTATTCTATACCCACCCTTAAAGCTGTCTAGTGGATATTCTTCATTACCGTAAACAAAAGCAACAAAGACGTATATAACATAAGCCAAAATAAAGTTTACAGTTACACCTCCAAGCATTATAATAAGTCTTTGCCATGCTGGTTTGGATCTGAATTCCCAAGGTTTTGGCGGTTGCGCCATTTGTTCCTTATCCATACTTTCATCTATCATTCCAGCTATTTTTACATAGCCGCCTAAAGGCAACCAACCTATACCATAAACGGTTTCCCCTATTTTCTTTTTGAATAGCGAATACTTAACATCAAAAAAGAGATAAAATTTTTCGACTTTAGTTTTAAAAAGTTTTGCTGGTATAAAGTGACCCAACTCGTGTAAGACGATAAGAAGGGATAAACTCAATAAGAATTGGGATATCTTAATTACAAATTCCATGTAGTCATTTTCAAATTTTCAATTGACAAAAGTAATGTTTTCAAGGCATTTAGAAAATAAATGTATTTCTAATAAGAATATTTTTAACACGGAATTATAATTCACTGTGCTTCAGGGCTATATTTCTGTTAAAAATATTCAAGAAAATAAGCCTTAATCGTACCTTTGCAATTCATAATTTTTGAAGCGTAATCTATGTCTTTTCTTTCGTTTTTCAAGGAATACAAAAAATTCGGAATTTTCTTTACTGTATTATCTCTTATAATATTAGCAATTATCTACAACGTTCTTAATGTTCAGGCGCCTTTACCTATTTACCAACCTGCCATGGTCAGTGAGGAATTGGTAGATAGCACCATACAGCACCAAGCTAAATACCATAAAATTGCAGACTTTAGTTTAACAAATCAAAATGGTGAAACTGTAACCCAAGAGAACTATAAAGGTAAAATCTATGTTGCTGATTTTTTCTTTACAACGTGCCAAACCATTTGTCCGATTATGACAGATCATATGTATCAAATTCAAAAAGAAATCATCAGCGATGATGAGGTGATGCTACTGTCACATTCAGTTACGCCAAAAATTGATAGCGTTGCGCAGCTAAAAAAATATGCTAAGGAAAAAGGTGTTGTTGACCGTAAGTGGAACTTGGTTACAGGTGATAAAAAACAAATCTACGAGTTAGCAAGAAAAAGCTACTTGGCAGTAAAAACTGATGGCAATGGTGACGAGTACGATATGATTCACACCGAGAACTTTATGCTTATTGATAAAAATCGCCAAATACGAGGATTTTACGATGGTACCAATCCAGAAGATATCCAAAAAATTCTTGAAGACATCAAAATCTTAAAGCAAGAAGATTAAATTCTTGCAAAAGGACTTTAAACACTTGAATATTTACCTTATTTTTGCTTCTTTAAATTCAATCTAAATAAGGATAAGCTTGACATTAGCAAATTTAAAACGCGGCGAACAAGGCATTATAAAGGATGTGTCCTCTATTCATATTCCATTAAAACTTCTAGAAATGGGATGTTTGCCTGGTAATTCTGTAGAGTTAGTTCAGGTTGCCCCTTTCGCAGATCCAATGTATCTCAACATAAACGGTACACATCTGGCTATTAGAAAAGAAACTGCAATACACATCTTAATAGACATTGTAAATGGGTAAGCAAATCAACGTTGCGTTAATAGGAAACCCTAATACTGGTAAAACCTCTGTGTTCAATGCCCTAACAGGCTTAAACCAAAAAGTTGGGAACTATCCTGGTATAACGGTAGAAAAGAAAGAAGGGATTTGTAAACTGCCACGTGGTGTAAAAGCGCACATTATTGATTTACCCGGAACTTATAGTCTAAATGCGTCATCCTTAGATGAGAATGTAGTTATAGAACTATTACTCAACAAAAACGATAAGGATTTTCCAGATGTTGCTGTAGTCGTTAGTGATGTAGAAAATCTTAAGCGTAATCTACTATTATTTACACAGATTAAAGATCTCGAAATACCAACAATCTTGGTCATTAATATGTCCGACAGAATGGCCTACAAAGGTATTTCTTTAGATATTGATTATTTAGAGCGTGAACTGAACACCAAAATTGCTCTTGTAAGCACCAGAAAGAACAAAGGGATTTCAGAGTTAAAAGAATTAATAGCCAATTATAGAGAGCTCTCTACAGAACCTTGTATGAATGCCTCTTCCATTGACGAAGCTTACTTCAACAACCTTAGAAAAGCATTCCCGAATCAGTTGTTATATAAATTATGGTTAGTGATTACACAAGATGTCAACTTTGGCAAAACCGACAGAAAAACTATTGATGCTGTTTCAGATTTTAAAACAAAACCGAAAGCTGATTTAAAACGACTCCAACAAAAGGAAACCATAAAACGCTATCAGTTCATTAACGACACGTTGAAAAATGGTCAAACCATAGACTTAAAATCCGCAAAAGATTTAAGAATTAAGTTTGATAGAATTTTGACGCACAAAGTTTGGGGCTATCTTATTTTTGGGATTATCCTACTTACTATTTTTCAAGCGATTTACGATTGGTCTAGTGTACCAATGGATTTTATAGATAATACCTTTGCGTCTTTTAGCGAATGGACCAAAAGTGTTTTACCAGAAGGCGCCTTTACCAGTTTATTAGCAGAAGGTATTATTCCCGGTTTAGGTGGTATTGTTATATTTATACCACAAATCGCCTTTTTATTTCTATTCATTTCCATTTTAGAAGAAAGCGGTTATATGAGCCGTGTGGTATTTTTAATGGATCGCATTATGCGGCGATTTGGGTTGAGTGGAAAAAGTGTGGTACCCTTAATTTCGGGTACAGCGTGTGCCATTCCAGCGATAATGGCAACGCGTAATATTGAAAGCTGGAAAGAACGCCTCATCACCATTTTAGTAACACCATTTACAACCTGTTCAGCAAGGTTACCTGTGTATCTCATTATTATTGCTTTGGTGATTCCAGAAGGACGATTTTTCGGATTAAGCTACCAGGCATTGACGTTAATGTTATTGTATTTGATTGGTTTTGGTGCTGCCGTGGGTTCTGCGTGGATACTGAGCAAAGTGCTAAAAATTAGAAGCAAAACCTTTTTTGTAATTGAAATGCCAAATTATAAAGTCCCACTCGCAAAAAATGTGGCACTTACAGTTCTAGAAAAAACCAAGGCTTTTGTGTTTGGTGCTGGTAAAATCATTTTGGCAATTTCTATTGTACTTTGGTTTTTAGCCTCTTACGGTCCAGGTGAAGAATTTAATAATGCAGAACAAATTGTAACCGAGCAAAATGCTTCAAATAACCTTTCTGAAGACGAATTACAGCAAAAAATTGCGTCTCATAAATTAGAACATTCCTTTATTGGTATTACAGGACGCGCCATAGAACCTGCCATTAGACCTTTGGGCTACGATTGGAAAATAGGTATTGCCATTGTTTCGTCTTTTGCGGCTCGTGAAGTATTTGTAGGTACACTTGCAACGATTTATAGTGTTGGTAGTGACGAAGAAGAAACCATTAAAAATAGAATGGCCGGCGAAGTGAATCCTATTCTTGGCGGACCGTTGTTCAACTTTGCTTCAGGCATATCATTATTGTTATTCTATGCCTTTGCAATGCAATGTATGAGTACGCTCGCCATTGTAAAACGGGAAACCAATTCTTGGAAGTGGCCATTGTACCAATTAGTAGTTATGAGTGCATTTGCTTATATTGTAGCATTGGCTGCTTTTCAATTTTTGAAATAAATGAATGACATTATCCAAAATATACTAGTATTTTCGGCATTACTTATTGCTATAGGTTTTCTTGCTAGAAAATTCATTTGGAAGCCTAAAAAGTCATCGAGTAAGACTTGTGGTACTGATGATTGTGGATGCCATTAATTTACCTTAACTAACATATATCAATTTTTCTTTATTAAAATTTACTAACTTTGTTGCAGTGAGTAAATTAATTGCCATACTATTATCAAGTTTTATACTTATCCAAAGTTTTCAGATAAGTATCGATGATATTATGCAGTTAGATGAGCTCATCGAACACGCTCAGTTTCACAAGCAGGAATATGGTGATGGTTTTTTTGTGTTTCTTTCTAAACATTATGGTGAGCAGAAAGCGGCACACACCGAACATAATCATAAAGAGCAAAACGAGCACGAACAATTGCCTTTTCAATGTCAAGGTCACTACGTTTCAATTTTAGCCATAGTTCAAGTACCGTTTCAACCTTCTATCTGTACTTTTGAAATTGCCACTAGTTCTGAAACTAATTTCCATTATTTAAATCTATACGCTTCTTTAAGCGATACTCAACTTTTTCAACCACCCAAACACGCATAATTCATTTTAAAATTCATCCTGTTTCGATATTTAAGACAGGTAATTTTCAATTTTATTATTTTGAATTATGTTAGAAAAAATCATAAAATCAAGCTTAAATAATAAGCTTATTATTTTCCTTTTTACAGCATTTATTATTGGTTTCGGAATTTTCTCTTTGACCCAAATTCCTATTGGCGCTGTACCAGACATTACCAATAATCAAGTCCAAGTGATTACCACATCACGCAACTTATCAACCCAAGATGTTGAGCAATTTATCACCTATCCTGTCGAGCTAGAAATGGCAAATTTGCCAGGTGTAGAAGAAATTAGATCTGTTTCAAAATTTGGTCTTTCTGTTGTAACCATTGTTTTTGAAGACAATATGGGCACATATCTACCAAGACAATTAATTGCCGAAAAAATCAAGTCTGCTTCAGAAGTTATTCCAGATGGTTTTGGCTCACCAGAAATGGGACCAATCACCACAGGTTTGGGTGAAATTTACCAATATATTCTCGATGTTAAACCTGGTTACGAAGACCAATACACCACAACAGAACTTCGTACCATTCAAGATTGGATAGTAAGGCGTCAACTATCTGGTATTCCAGGTGTTGTTGAAGTCAATACTTGGGGCGGATATTTAAAGCAATACGAAGTTGCCATTAACCCAAATAAGTTAAATGCTATGAATATTTCGGTGTCCGAAATTTACAACGCATTAGAAAAAAACAATAGTGTTGCTGGTGGTGGTTATATTGAAAAGACTAATGAAGCCTATTTTATTCGTGGTGAAGGTTTGGTTAAAAACCTTGAAGATATAGAGCAAATCGTAGTAAAAAATGAAGGCGCGCCAATTTATATTAAAGACGTTGCTAAAGTAGGTTTTGGAAGCGCTACACGTTTTGGTGCCATTACTGGTAACGGTGAAGGCGAAAAAGTACTTGGGCAAATTATGATGCTTAAAGATGGTAACTCTAAAGCTATTATAGACGCTGTAAAAGAACGTGTAAAAGACATCCAGAAAAGTCTACCTGAAGGTGTTTACATCAACGGATTTTTAGAACGTAGCGAACTGATTGGAAAAACAACCTTTACCGTGTCCGAAAACCTAATCTTAGGATCATTAATAGTCATTTTTGTTGTGGTTTTATTACTCGGTAATTTACGCTCAGGTTTGGTCGTTGCGTCTGTTATTCCGTTGAGTCTGTTATTCGCCATTTCAATGATGAATATCTTTGGTGTAGATGCCAATTTAATGAGTCTTGGCGCAATAGATTTTGGGATTATTATTGACGGTGCCGTAATTATTGTCGAGTTTATTGCTTTTAGAATTATTACCGAAAGTGAAAAACTAAAATCACTCACAAAAGAAGCAAAACAGTCAGAAATTGATCAAATTACATTAAAAAGCGCTTCAAAAATGATGAATTCTGCCATTTTTGGGCAATTAATCATTTTAATTGTTTTCATCCCTATTTTATCATTAAGCGGTGTAGAAGGCAAAATGTTTAAACCAATGGCGTTGACGTTTAGTTTTGCATTAATTGGCGCTATGTTACTGTGTTTAACATACGTGCCTGTAGTATCATCTTTATTCTTAAAACCTAAAGCACCAAGTGAAAAAAATATTTCCGTTAGGTTAATGAGAGCACTTAATTCTTGGTACAAACCATCAATACATTGGGCATTGAACCATAAGAAAACAGTAGTGAGTTTAGCAGGATTATTACTAGCTGTAAGCATCTTTTTATTTAGTAAAATGGGTGGTGAATTTGTACCAACTTTAGATGAAGGCGACTTCGTGATTCAACCTGTTTTAAAAACAGGAACATCACTTGGAAAAACCATCGAAATCACCACCAAAATTGAGAATATTCTTTTAGAGAATTTCCCAGAAGTTGACCAAGTTGTAAGTCGAATTGGTGCTGCCGAAGTCCCAACAGATCCGATGTCTATGGAAGAAAGTGATGTGATTATAAAACTAAAACCAAAAGATGAATGGGTAAGCGCAGAAAGTAAAGACGAATTAGCCGATAAATTTAAAGACGCACTAAGTATCATTCCTGGTATGGAAGTGGAATTTACCCAACCTATCGAAATGCGTTTTAACGAGCTAATTACTGGTGTTAGAGCCGATGTGGCTATTAAAATTTTTGGTGAAGACTTATCCATTTTAGCTAATAAAGCAGATGAAGTTAAAGAATTAATTAAAGACGTTGAAGGCGCTTCGGATATCATCATTGAAAAAGTTGAAGGTTTGCCTCAAATGAGCGTGTCTTTCAACCGAAGTAAAATTGCACGTTACGGACTTAATATTTCAGATGTTAATCAAGTGATTTCAATGGGATTTGCTGGCGGAACTGTTGGTCAAGTTTTTGAAGGCGAAAAACGTTTTGATCTAGTGATGCGTTTAGACCAAAACAATAGAAAAAATCTAGCTAGTCTTCAAAATTTATTTGTCGATACACCAAGTGGAACAAAAATTCCGCTTAGCGAATTAGCAGAAATCACATACACCACTGGACCTGCAAAAATTTCAAGAGACGACACCAAACGACGTATCGTCGTTGGTATTAACGTACGTAATCGCGATTTGCAATCGGTAGTAGACGATGTAAGAGCCATTCTTGATCAAAAACTAAAACTACCTGTTGGCTACAACGTAACTTATGGCGGACAATTTGAAAATTTACAAAGTGCCAAAGCACGTTTAATGATTGCTGTACCAATTGCTTTAGCCTTAATTTTCTTACTGCTTTATTTTGCATTTGGCTCAGTAAAAAAAGCCTTATTAGTGTACTCGGCTATTCCTTTATCTGCAGTTGGTGGCGTATTGCTTTTATGGTTACGTGATTTACCGTTTAGTATCTCGGCAGGTGTTGGTTTTATTGCGCTTTTTGGAATTGCGGTACTTAACGGCATCGTACTTATCGAGCATTTTAAAGAACTAAAAGAAAACGGTATGGATGATATTGAAGAACGCATAAAACATGGTACTTCAGAGCGTTTACGACCTGTTTTACTAACCGCAGCAGCGGCAGCTTTAGGGTTTTTACCTATGGCGGTTTCGACCAATGCTGGTGCTGAAGTTCAGCGTCCTTTAGCAACCGTAGTCGTTGGCGGATTAGTCACTGCAACCATACTAACACTTATCGTTTTACCAGTGCTTTATGCATGGTTTGAAACCAAAAAAGAAGTCAAAATCAACAAAACAGCAATAATTACCATTATCGGTTTCTTTTTTATGATGAATGCTAACGCTCAAAATCCATTAACTATTGAAGAAACCTTAGCGTTAGCCATAGAAAATAACGCTAGTTTAAAAGCTTCAAATCTTAAGATAGATAAAAGTAATGCTTTAATAGGAAGCGCTTTTAGTTTTGATAAAACGTCGATTTATTACAGTTATGACGAAAATAATTTAGCCATAAACAACCAACCATTAAAGGTGTTTGGTATTGCTCAAGATTTTAAGTTTCC